>NZ_CAURKP010000011.1:0-69037 GCF_963525155.1 uncultured Rhodococcus sp. | reverse complement strand
CTCGGACACAAAAGCGGGCCCCGGAAAATCCGGGGCCCGCATTCGATCAGGGGGAGTGTCAGTCCTTGAGGACAACCACTCGGCGAGACGGCTCAGCGCCTTCGCTCTCGCTGGAAACACCGGCGACCTTGGCGACGGCGTCGTGCACGATCTTGCGTTCGAACGGCGTCATCGGAGCAAGCTCTTCGCGTTCGCCGGTCTCGAGAACACGCTGTGCAGCTTCCGCACCGAGAGCACTGAGTGCCTCACGACGCCCCGCACGCCAGCCGGCGATGTCGAGCATCAAGCGGCTGCGCTCTCCGGTCGACTGCTGAACTGCCAGACGAGTCAGCTCCTGGAGAGCATCCAGAACCTCACCCTTGCGTCCCACGAGCTTGGTCAGGTCGTCGCCGCCGTCGATGCTGACGATCGCCCGATCGCCCTCGACGTCAAGGTCGATGTCTCCGTCGAAATCGAGAACGTCGAGCAACTGCTCGAGGTAGTCGCCGGCGATCTCGCCCTCTTCGATCAGGTCGTCATCGGAATCGTCGATGTCTACATCCACATCGGTAACCGGCGCAGTGGTCTCGGTGCTCACGTCTGCGTTCTCTCCATCCACAACGATGTCAGCTTCACTGGACATTGGTCGTTCTCTTTCCTGGATCAGCGCCGTTTATTGCGCTTGGGGGAGTTGCCGCGGTTGCTCTGTGGCCGGTTCTGTTTCGGTTTCGACGTGGAACCACCACTGGAACCCGAGGGCTTCGGCTGTGGCTTCTTGAGCGAAACTTCCGGGGCGTCACCGTCGTCGTCGGCTGAATCCGCGGTCTTCAGCGCAGCCGGAGATCCCTTCTTCTTGCTGGGATCAGGACGGGCACCGGGCTTGGGCGCATTGTCGTTGCGGCGAGTGATCGCTTCCTGCTTCTTGGCTTCTTCTTCCGCGTCGATCTTGCGGAAGACGAGGTGCTGCTGACCGTAGGTCCAGATGTTGTTCGACACCCAGTACAGGAGGATCGCGATCGGAAGGAACGGTCCACCGACCAGAACACCGAGCGGGAAGACGTACAGGGCGAGCTTGTTCATGATCGCGGACTGCGGGTTCGCGGCAGCTGCTTCGCTCTGACGGGCAACAGAAGCGCGTGAGTTGAAGTGCGTCGCGATGCTGGCGATGATCATCAGCGGAGCGGCCACGAGGATGATGTTCAGCCGTGACGGAAGCTCGGGAACGTTCTCGGTGACGTAGGCCTGAAGCTGCGCAACCGGCGTCGTGATCGCGGCCGAGATGGGCGCGCCGAACAGACGAGCATCCAGGAACGACTGGACGTCAGTGGCCGAGAAGACGTAGTTCGGGGTGTTGAGGTTGTCCTCGGCGCTCATGCCCAGCTGGCCCATGCCGGTGCCGGTGCGGTTGAACGAGCGCAGGACGTGGAACAGACCGATGAACACCGGAGCCTGAGCCAAGACCGGGAGACAGCCCATGATCGGGTTGAATCCGTGCTCCTTCTGGAGCTTCTGCATCTCGACGGCCTGGCGCTGACGGTCGCCCGAATACTTCTTCTGCAATGCCTTGATCTGTGGCTGCAGTTCCTGCATCTGACGCGTCGTGCGGACCTGCTTCACGAACGGCTTGTACAGAACCGCACGCAAGGTGAACACCAGGAACACCACGGAAAGCGCCCAGGCTATTCCGTTGTCCGGGCCGAGAATGAACCCGAAGACCTTGTGCCAGACCCACAGAATCGCGGATACCGGATAGTAGATGAAATTGAGCACGGCTCTAAGTACTCCTCTGTTCGTCCGTCGGACTGTGACACGCTGCGCGTGCTTCCGGACAGCTATGGCGGCTACCCGCATCACGGTCACGACGGGCAGGGACAGGGTCCCACCCTCCAGAATGCCAGGGGGCACACTTCGCCAACCGCACCACAGTCAAGAAAAGGCCTTTGATCGCCCCGTGAGTGCGCAGCGCTTCGACCGCGTATTCACTGCAGGTAGGGGTGAACCGGCAGGTCGGCATCCTCAAGGGCGACACATACGTCCGGTACAACTCGATACAGAAGATGAGAACAGTGGCGGGAGCGCGACGCACAGCCTTCAACACCGTGATGACACGGGAGGCTCTGGGAGTCTCGATCTGCTCAGAGAGCGGAGTACTCATGGCTCTTCACTTACCGACACCAATAGGTTCATTTTGGTCAGGCCCCCGCGCAACTGCTTGGCCAGTTCGGCTGAACTGGCGGTAGCTGCACCCGGAAGTGCGCGGATAACCACGTCCGTCTCCGGCGAAACCTGCCCGACGAAATCTGCACAGATATGACGAAGCCGGCGTGCGACTCGATGTCGAATCACCGCCGGCCCGACAGCCTTGCTCACGATCAGCCCGAAACGGGGACCGTGATTTGTTACTACCAGCGCCTCTACTTGCTCGCGATCGAACGCGTGCACGACAAGGTCGCGTCTTCCCATACGACGCCCGCGTCGCACCGCCACGGAGAAATCCGCGTGGCGACGCAACCGAGACGGCTCAGGCAACACCCCGAGCTCCTGAACTCGAAATCAGATCAGGCGGTGAGGGAATCGCGGCCCTTACGGCGACGCGCCGAAACGATTGCACGACCCGCACGGGTACGCATACGAAGACGGAAGCCGTGAACACGCGCGCGGCGGCGATTATTCGGCTGGAACGTCCGCTTGCCCTTGGCCACGGTCAACACTCCTCGAAGTTCATTGACGCCTCCCGGCGTCATTCAGTGATCGACGCCTTACGGCGCCTTTGGATAAAACAGGTACAGAACAATCAGCTTCACTCGTTGTGGCTTGGAAGACCGTTCCGACCTGACATATGTAGCCAGCACGAAGCGATCACCACCAGCGGGTGACCGTTCGAGGTTACTTACCACCGTTGCCAAGGTCAAACCAGCCCGATTCAGGGCCCTCCCGCGGCAACTGCGGCGACACGCCGACACTTCCATTATTCCGAAGATTCCGTTCGCGGTGTGCATACGGCCGTGACCTCGAGCGAGGCGGCAAGTGTGACCTTGGCAACAGTTCCGCTACGGAACGCAGGTGGCTCGAAGGCAACCCGGACAGTTCCACCCGCACACGCTCTCGACAAGGCCTCATCAGCACATACGGGCACGAGCACCGGACGCGACCCCGAATCCCGAGTTTCCACATTCATCCACAGGGCTGTGAGTGTTGACGCATCCCCGACACCAAGTGGCGAACGCCTCGAGTTCCGACAAAGTTGCAGGTAGATCAATTTCTCGGTCACTTTGACGAATTTGGTTGACGAAAAAACCGACTCGGTGCAGGTTTGTCCACATCTGTGGATAATTGTGTGGAAACACAGCCCAGGTGGCATATTCGTAGCCTGTTACGGGGTTCTCACCCCGGGTGGTAATCCACCGAATCATTCGACGCCGCAGCCATACGCTCGGCAGCTGCAGCACACCCACTGTCGGCGAAACACGGGAAGGAACCACGTGAACGACGATCCCAACGCGCTCGCACGGGTCTGGGTCGACGTGGTTGCAGAACTCACGAGTGATGACCCCGGAAGTAATCTTCCGGCTTTGAGCAGCAAGCAGAAGGCATTTGTCCGTCTGGTGAGGCCTCTCACACTTGCTCAGGGTTTTGCACTCCTCTCGGTTCCATCGCCATTTGCTCAAGAGACGATCGAGCGCGATCTACGCGAGCCGATCCTGCAGGCACTCGGACGCCATCTCGGCGGCCAGGTCGAGGGACTCGGTGTCCGCATCGCACTCGAAGACGACGCCGACGCACCCGCCGAACCGGTCGAGGAGCGCACGGGCAGCCGTCAGTTCGAGTCGGTCAACTCATCGGGCGCATACCGTCGGCGCAGATTCACCGAAGGCGACGGCGAACCTTCGGACTCCGAGACTGCCGAGACCGAAGAAGTCGACGACGACCGCGAAGCACTCGCGAGCGTTCACGAATCGTGGCCGTCGTACTTCACGAAGCCGCCCGCTACTCCTTCTGCTTCGGGGTCCGGCGCCAACAGCCTCAATGCGAAGTACACCTTCGACACTTTTGTGATCGGATCGTCCAACCGATTCGCTCATGCCGCTGCCGTCGCGATCGCGGAGGCGCCGGCGCGTGCGTACAACCCCTTGTTCATCTGGGGAGCTTCGGGCCTGGGCAAGACGCACCTTCTTCATGCGGCCGGCCACTACGCACAGCGACTGTTCCCCGGCATGCGGGTCAAGTACGTCTCGACCGAAGAATTCACCAACGACTTCATCAACAGTCTCCGTGACGACCGCAAGGTCGCGTTCAAGCGTCGCTACCGGGAAACGGATGTCCTGCTGGTCGACGACATCCAGTTCATCGAAGGCAAGGAAGGTATTCAGGAGGAGTTCTTCCATACCTTCAACACCTTGCACAACGCGAACAAGCAGATCGTCGTTTCCTCGGACCGTCCGCCCAAACAGTTGGCAACCCTCGAGGAGCGTCTGCGGACGCGCTTCGAATGGGGCCTGATCACCGACGTTCAGCCGCCTGAGCTCGAGACGCGTATCGCGATTCTGAGCAAGAAGGCGAGGATGGATCGCCTCGAGGTCCCGCACGACGTCCTCGAGTTGATCGCCAGCCGTATCGAGCGCAACATTCGTGAACTCGAGGGAGCGTTGATCCGCGTCACCGCTTTTGCCTCGCTCAACCGTCAACCGTTGGATCTGACGTTGGCCGAGGTGGTCCTGCGAGATCTGATGCCCGATTCGTCGAGCCTCGAGATCAATGCGGCGACGATCATGGCGGTGACGGCCGAATACTTCAACATGTCGATCGACGACCTGTGTGGGCCGGGTAAGGCCCGGCCGCTCGCTCAGGCCCGCCAGATCTCGATGTATTTGTGCCGTGAGCTCACTGATTTGTCCTTGCCGAAGATCGGTCAGACGTTCGGCCGTGACCACACGACGGTCATGTACGCCGACAAGAAGATCCGTAAGGAAATGACGGAACGCCGCAAGGTGTACGACCAGGTTCAGGAGTTGACCGCAAGGATCAAGCAGCGCTCCAAGCGTTGACCTGCACTTATTTCGATCGATGCCGCTCGAGGCAGAGGTTCCCTCGAGCGGCATCGGTGTATTCGAAGGGTTCCACGTGCGGTCCCCTCGAGGGCGGTTGTCCACCTCAAGGGACGACACGCCGGAGTCAGACACGCCGATGAGAACAAACTCTTCGTTTCTTGTGAAAAGTATTCACATCTGTGGATAAGTGTGTTGATAACTCCGCAAGTCTGTGGAGTTCTCGAGGAGGAATCCGAAAACTTTCAGAGAGTGCACAGAGGGGGTCGATTGGTCCTCGAGTCTGTCCTCGAGAAGTGCACAGGCCCTCGAGGGGACCTACCAGCGTCGACAACCGTTGCTCCACAGATTGCACAGGACTTATTACTACTACTGAGAATTTCCTAGGAAAAGCTCTTTGAAAATAGTTCTGGGGACAACTCCTGTTGAGAACCTCGCCTCAGGCTGCGCTCGCCGCGGCTTCGGCTTTCCACTTGCGCCCTCGAGGGCATACGGTGGGCATCGCTTGGTCTGTGTCAGACTTCAAGTGAGCTGATGCAGATCCGCAGCAGACGAACATGCCTACCGAGAGGAATAACCCGGCGATGGAGCTTGGAAGCCTGAAGTTTCGCGTTTCCCGGGAAGAGTTCGCTGATTCAGTAGCGTGGGTTGCTCGTAGCCTGCCCTCGAGGCCGCCCGTGCCGGTTCTCGGCGGAGTTCTTCTCGACGCAACCGAAGCCGGCCTCACCGTTTCCGGGTTCGACTACGAGGTATCTGCGCAGGTCCGCGTCTCGGCAGATGTCACGACTGCAGGTCAGGCACTCGTCTCCGGACGCCTCCTTGCCGATATCACCAAGTCGCTTCCCAACAAGCCGGTCGATGTGACCCTCGAGGGCACTCGCGTGCTCATCTCGTGCGGAAGCGCCAAGTTCTCCCTGCCCACGATGCCGGTCGAGGACTACCCCCAGCTTCCGACGCTTCCGCAGCAGTCCGGTTCCATTCCCGTCGACCTGTTCTCCGAAGCCATCAGCCAGGTAGCCGTTGCAGCCGGCAAGGACGACACCCTTCCGATGCTCACGGGTATCCGTGTCGAGATCGAACAGAATTCGATCGTCCTCGCCGCTACCGACCGCTTCCGTCTCGCTGTTCGTGAACTCGAGTGGACTCCGGCCAATCCTGACGTCCAGGCTGCTGTTCTCATCCCGGCCAAGACTCTGTCCGAGTCCGCGAAAACGCTTGCCGGCAATGCAAATTCGCCGGTCGAGTTGGCTCTCGGCTCCGGTACGACCATCGGAAACGACGGACTCCTCGGCATCGTCAACGACGGACGCCGCACCACGACGCGCCTCCTCGACGCCGAGTTCCCGAAGTTCCGTCAGTTGCTGCCTGCTCAGCACACCGCGATGGCAACGGTCGAGGTCACGCCTCTCATCGAGGCCATCAAGCGTGTAGCACTCGTCGCCGAGCGTGGCGCACAGGTTCGCATGCAGTTCTCCGCTGACGGCCTGCTCCTCTCTGCGGGTGGCGACGACGCCGGCCGCGCGGAAGAGACGCTCAACGCGTCGTTCCAGGGCGAAGCACTCACCATTGCGTTCAACCCCGGTTACCTCATCGACGGGTTGAATTCGCTTCACAGCGAAAACGTTCTGTTCGGCTTCACCACTCCCAGCCGTCCGGCTGTTCTTCGCCCCGCGGCCGAGGAAGAGCCCACGGCAGACGAGTCCGGTAACTTCGCTGCGCCCTCGAGCGAGTACACGTACCTGCTGATGCCGGTTCGCCTTCCGGGCTGAGTGGAACCCCGCACTTCAGTTCGCGCCTGACCAGGGAGAACAGTATGAAGATCGGACTCGTAGGTCTCGGCAAGATGGGCTTCAACATGCGTGAGCGCTTGCGCGCGCATGGCCTCGAGGTGATCGGATACGACCCTCGACCGGAAGTCACCGACGTCGGGTCTCTTGCCGAACTCGCTGCTTCCATCGAGGGACCTAGAGTCGTCTGGGTGATGGTTCCGGCCGGTGACATCACCCAGAGCACCATTGCCGAACTGGCGGATGCCCTCGAGGGCGGCGATCTGGTCATCGACGGTGGAAACTCTCGCTTCACCGACGACGCTGTCCATGCCGAGTTGTTGGGTGCCCGTGGGATCGGTTTCCTCGACTGCGGTGTCTCCGGTGGCATCTGGGGCCGTGAGAACGGCTACGGCCTGATGGTGGGCGGATCCGAGCCGGACGTCGAGAAGGCAATGCCGATCTTCGACGCCCTTCGCCCCGACGGTGAGGCTGCAGACGGTTTTGTCCACGCCGGCCCGGTTGGTGCTGGTCATTACGCGAAAATGGTGCACAACGGCATCGAATACGGGCTGATGCAGGCGTATGCCGAGGGGTACGAGCTCCTCGAGGCGGAAAGCCTGATCGCGGACGTTCCCGGTGTTCTCCGAGCTTGGTCGAAGGGAACCGTCGTACGTTCGTGGTTGCTCGATCTGCTTGTCGACGCCCTCGAGGAAGATCCGGAGCTTGCGCAGATCACGGGCTATACCGAGGATTCCGGCGAGGGCCGCTGGACGGTCGAGGAAGCTATCAAGCACGCTGTGCCCGCTCCCGTCATCTCCGCTGCTCTGTTCGCGAGATTTGCTTCACGACAGGATGATTCACCGGCCATGAAGGCTGTGTCCGCCTTGCGCAATCAGTTCGGCGGTCACGCGGTCAAGAGCGCTTCGCCCAAGAATTCGGCTTCTGGAAGCTAAGTGTTCGTTCGTAGATTTTCGCTGCGGGACTTCCGATCCTGGGATTCGCTGACGCTTGACCTCACACCGGGAACAACCGTTTTCCTCGGTTCGAACGGGCACGGTAAAACCAACGTCCTCGAGTCACTCGGGTATCTGTCGACGCTGTCGTCTCATCGAGTGTCCACGGACGCACCGATGATCCGCAGCGGTTCCGCCAGTGCTTTTGCCGGTGCAACGGTGGTCAACAACGGACGCGAACTGACCATCGACGTCGAACTGATCGAGGGAAAGTCCAACCGCGCCAGGATAAATCAGTCTCCGACGCGTCGCCCACGCGAAGTGTTGGGGATTTTGCAGTCGGTGATGTTCGCGCCGGAAGATCTGTCGTTGGTTCGCGGAGATCCTGGCGATCGTCGACGCTATCTCGACGAGTTGTTGACGTCCCGGATACCCCGAATGGCTGCTGTCCGTGCGGATTACGACAAAGTTCTGCGTCAGCGCTCAGCCCTACTCAAAACTGCCGGTGCGGCTTTGCGTCGCGGTTCTCGTGGTGGCGAGTCCGACAACGTCCTCTCCACCCTCGAGGTGTGGGACGGGCATCTGGCCGCTCACGGCGCACAATTGTTGGCCGGGCGCCTCGAGTTGGTCCATGATCTGGCGCCGCATCTGGCGGAGTCGTATCGTTCCATCGCACCCGAATCCCGGCCGGCGTCGATTCGATACAAGAGCAGTCTGGGGTCCTCGTTGGATCCCGAATTCACCGACCCTGCAAGGATTTCCGGTATCGACGACGTTGCGTACCTCGAGGAGAGATTCCATCTCGAGTTGGCACAGATGAGGTCGAAGGAAATCGATCGCGGAGTGTGTCTGGTCGGTCCGCATCGGGACGATCTGGAGCTGATTCTCGGTGACAGCCCGGCGAAAGGCTTTGCAAGCCATGGTGAATCGTGGTCTTTTGCGCTTTCGCTGCGGCTGGCAGGTTTTGCCCTGTTGCGCGCCGACGGCAGCGACCCGGTCCTGATGCTCGACGACGTATTCGCGGAGTTGGACCGTCGTCGGCGTCGTGCGCTCGCCACCGTTGCCGCCACCGCAGAACAGGTACTGATCACAGCTGCTGTTCCCGAGGATGTACCGGACGAACTCGAGGCGGCCAAGTTCGGCGTCGAAGCCTCCGATACCGGAGACGGTCGGATATCCCGGATAGTGCCCGTAGGCTCGACGGATCAGGAGGTCGAGTTCGATGACTGAAGACAGCAGCGCGGCTCCGGAGCCCGAGCTCAAGGGGATCGATCTGGCGCGCCGTGCCCTCGAGGAGGCACGCGCGACAGCCAAAGCCAACGGCAAGGCCGTCGGGCAGGGGCGATCGTCGCCCAAATACGGAAGCGGCCGCCCGCGTCGACGCAGCGGTTGGTCCGGCCCCGGCCCGGATGCGCGGGACCCTCAGCCATTCGGTGCTCTCACCAGCGCTATCTCCAAATCGCGTGGGTGGTCCCCCAAGGTGTCCGAGGGCACGGTCCTCGGTCGGTGGCCGCAGGTCGTCGGAGAAGACATCTCCGCGCACGCCGAGCCGATCTCTCTGAAAGAAGGTGTTCTCAGCATCTCCGCCGAGTCGACGGCGTGGGCTACCCAGTTGCGCATGATGCAGTCCCAGATTCTGGCCAAGATCGCTGCCGCCGTCGGTGACGGCGTCGTGAAGACACTGCGGATCACCGGTCCGAGTGCGCCTAGCTGGCGCAAGGGAGAAAGGCATGTGAAAGGCCGCGGACCTCGCGATACGTACGGCTGAGGAAAACTCAACCAGGCCCTGGTTCTACCTATTACTTCGTGTTACAGTTAAAACTCGCTAGTGAGTGAACTGTGTCACAAGGCTGTCGTTCCCCACCGATCGGCAGGCATGAAGGAGTAGCTAGATGTCGCAGAAGATATCGACACCCGCTTCGTCGTTCGCCGAGCCGGATCACATCCTGTTGCAGGCTCGCAATGTCGAGTTCGACTGGTCCGATCTGCCCATGCACTGGATTCCGGGCGATCCGTTCAGCACACACGTTCTCAACGTGCTTCACCTTCTCCTCCCCGCCGGTGAGGAATGGTTTGTCGAGACCTTCAAGGAAGCTCTTCCTCTGATCGAGGACGAGAAACTCCGTGAGGACGTCGTCGGATTCATCGGCCAAGAGGCGATGCACTCCAACGCGCACTCGGGTGTCCTCGTCCATCTCAAGGAAAACGGCCTCGATCCGACGCCGTACACCCAGCAGATGGAGTGGGCATTCTCGAAGCTGCTCGGACCGCGTCCGATGACGGGTCTGCGTGCCGAGAATCACCTGGTGGAGCGCTTGGCGATCATCGCGGCCATCGAACACATCACTGCTTTCCTCGGCGACTGGGTGCTCAACGCCAAGGGACTGGACAAAGCCGGCATGCACCCGACCATGCTTGATCTCCTTCGCTGGCACGGCGCCGAAGAAGTCGAACACCGAGCCGTCGCGTACGACGTGATGCGCTACTTCGACAAGCGTGAGACCCGCCGGATCCGTACCCAGATCCTCGTCACGCCCGCAATCGTGTGGCTGTGGATTCGCGGTACCCGGTTCTTGATGCGCAACGATCCCGAGCTTGCCGCTCAGGCTCCCAGCCGTCGACGCCCCCACCTGTCCGATTTCATCGCGGCCGGTAAGCGCGGCACAGTTCCCACGTCGTTCGAGCTGGTCAAGCGGATGTCGACCTACTTCAGCAAGTCCTATCACCCCAGTAACGAGGGCTCGACCGCCCAGGCGGTGCAGTACCTGGCGTCGTCACCCGCAGCTCAGGCGGCTGCACGGTGATTTCACTCTCGAGGGTCAAGGACGTCATCTCCGGGCACGACGGGTTGCCGCGTTTTCCGGCGCCACCCGATTTGTCCGGAAAGAACCGTCCCGACCGTGCCATGCGCATCACGGAGTTATTGGCGGACAAGTACCTTCGGGTGTTGACGGCCTACGACTACAACCCCGAGATCGCTGGCCACAACCCCGACACGGCCATGAACATGGTGGTCAGTACGCGTGAGGTGGTGGCGACCGACGAGAACGTCGTTCGCCTGCGCTTCGAATCCGCGGACGGCTCACCGATTCCGCCGTGGCATCCGGGTTCGCACCTGGACTTCCATCTACCTTCGGGTCTGCGGCGTCAGTATTCGCTGTGCGGCGACCCTGCCGATCGCACGGGGTACAGCGTCGCGGTGCGCCGGATCCCCGACGGCGGTGGCGGTTCCATCGAGATGCACGCTCTCCAGCCCGGTGAGCACGTCACGGTACGCGGACCACGCAACGGCTTCCCGTTTGTCGGAGAAGGCAGCGCGTTGTTCGTCGCCGGCGGCATCGGTATCACGCCGATCATCGCAATGGTCCGTGCGGCAAGAGAATTGGGGATGGACTGGTACTTCGTGTACTCGGGCCGCTCTCGTGAATCCATGCCGTTCCTCGACGAGATCGCAACCTGGGAACCCGAGCGTGTCTTCGTGCGCCCGGACGACGAGTTCGGATTGCCCACCACCACAGACCTTCTCGGACGAGCGCCGGTCGGCGGCGCCGTGTACTGCTGTGGCCCGACGCCGATGCTCGATGCCGTCCGCCGCGGTTTCCGCGATACACCCTCCACCGCTTTGCATTTCGAGCGGTTCGGGGCTCCGCCGGTGATCGACGGCAAGGAATTCGAAGTGCAGCTTGTCAATTCGGGTCAGGTACTCGCCGTGCCCGCCGACGAGTCCGCGCTCGACGTCATCAAGAAGACATTGCCCGGTGTCGGGTACTCGTGTCAGCAGGGTTTCTGCGGAACCTGTCGCGTGAAGGTGCTCGCGGGTAAGCCCGATCACCGCGAAAGGCGTCTGACCGACACCGAACAGGAAACGGAGATGCTCATCTGCGTATCCCGTTCCGACGGTGGACGTCTCGTTCTCGATCTCTAGATTTCCCAATCCGAAGGATTCACAGCCGAAGGGTCAGTCAATGTCCAAGCACTCTCCTGTCCACGCCGTGACCGCGCGTCGCGTGACCAACGGTTCCGTCAGCCTGGCCGTGTTCGAGCAGGGCAAGGCGGACGGCGAGACCATCGTCCTGGTGCATGGTTGGCCCGACACCCATGAATTGTGGAACCGCATCGTGCCTTTGCTGGCAGACGACTTCCGCGTCGTCAGCTACGACAGCCGCGGGGCCGGTGAGAGCACAATCCCCTCGAGGGTGCAGGACTACCAACTGAGCGCACTGGCCGGCGATCTTTTTGCCGTCATCGACGCGGTCAGCCCGGGCAAGCCGGTGCACGTCCTCGCGCACGACTGGGGATCCGTCGAAACGTGGGAAGCGGTCTGCGAGCCGGGTGCCGAAGAGAAGATCGCGTCGTTCTCATCCATCTCGGGTCCGAATCTCGATCATCTCGGTAAGTGGATCCGGGCGAGCGCGTCCAAGCGTCGTTTCCTTGGCCCGGCGGCGCAGGGAATTGCATCGGCCTACACCGTTCTGTTCCAGATTCCCGGGCTGTGCACCCTTCCGTTGCGTCTGTGGTTCTCCAAGCACTGGCCGGCGTTTCTGGGCTTCTTCGACGGTCTGGACCCCCGTGTGGTCAACACCGCGCCCACCATTGCCGACGACATGGTGAACGGACTGAAGCTTTACCGCGCGAACATCCGGCCGTCGCTCGGCAAGCCGCGGGATCGGTACACGGACGTGCCTGTTCAGCTCATTCTGAACAAGTACGACAAAGCCGTTCGTCCGGTGGGATACGAAGACACCGAAAAATGGGTCTCCGACCTGCAGCGACGTGAAATTGCCGCGGGACACTGGTCGCCGTTTTCACATCCGGGCGAGGTTGCCGAACATGCGCGGGCATTTATCGCGAGCCTGAGAGAGCGTCGCTCGGAGAAGCAAAGTTCCTAGCGTTTCACCTTCCGGGGATCGTAAAAATTCGTCTGCGGCGCAGCCAGGGGTGTCATTGGCCGCTTCTAGTCGGTGCTTACCAGTAAGATGGTCAACGGTAACTAGCGGCAACATTCTCGAACCCGCTCCGACGACACCCGCAAGGGCTTGCTGACGGCTGCGCTCGAGTATTGACGGAGAAGGAGAGCTACCCACCCGTGGCTGCCCAGAAGTCAGATACAAGCACTTCCAGCAAGGACTACAACGCGTCGTCCATCACCGTCCTCGAAGGACTCGAGGCGGTACGTAAGCGTCCAGGCATGTACATCGGTTCCACCGGTGAACGCGGACTGCACCACCTCATTTGGGAGGTCGTCGACAACTCGGTTGACGAGGCGATGGCCGGACACGCCACCAAGGTCGAGGTCACCCTCCTCGAAGACGGCGGAATCCGCGTCATCGACGACGGCCGTGGCATCCCGGTCGGCATGCACGCCTCCGGAGTACCCACCGTCGAGGTCGTGCTGACCCAGCTGCACGCCGGCGGCAAGTTCGACTCCGACTCCTACGCCGTCTCCGGTGGTCTGCACGGCGTCGGTATCTCGGTGGTCAACGCGCTCTCCACCAGGCTCGACGTCGACATCAAGGTCGACGGCTACCGGTGGCAGCAGACGTACACCGATTCCAAGCCGGGAGAGCTCGTACAGGGCGACCCGACGAAGGAGACCGGCACCACCGTCAGTTTCTGGGCCGATCCCGAGATCTTCGAGACCACCCGCTACAACTTCGAGACCGTTGCGCGTCGTCTGCAGGAAATGGCCTTCCTCAACAAGGGCCTGACCATCACGCTGACCGACGAGCGCGCCGAGGTCATCGACGACGAAGCTGCCGAGGTGGCCGAGGCTCCCAAGTCTGCTGCCGAAGAAGCCGAAGAAGCTGCTCAGGCAGCGCCGCGTAAGTCCAAGACCCGTATCTACCACTACCCCGGTGGACTCGAGGACTACGTCCGGCACATCAACAAGAGCAAGACCCCGATCCACAACTCGGTCGTCGGATTCACCGCCAAGGGCACCGGCCACGAGCTCGAGGTCGCAATGCAGTGGAACTCCGGATACTCGGAGTCCGTGCACACCTTCGCCAACACCATCAACACCCACGAGGGTGGTACCCACGAAGAGGGCTTCCGCGCCGCACTGACCGCAACGGTCAACAAGTACGCGCTCGAGAAGAAGCTGCTCAAGGACAAAGATCCCAAGCTCACCGGTGACGACATCCGTGAAGGACTCGCGGCCATCATCTCGGTGAAGGTCGGTGAACCCCAGTTCGAGGGTCAGACCAAGACCAAGCTCGGCAATACCGAGGTCAAGTCCTTCGTGCAGAAGGCGTGCAACGAGCACCTCGCGCACTGGTTCGAGGCGAACCCCGCCGACGCGAAAACCATTGTGAACAAGGCTGTTTCGTCGGCGCAGGCCCGCGTCGCCGCACGTAAGGCGCGTGAGCTGGTCCGTCGTAAGAGCGCGACCGACCTCGGTGGCCTGCCAGGCAAGCTCGCCGATTGCCGCTCCAACGATCCGGAGAAGTCCGAGATCTACATCGTGGAGGGCGACTCCGCAGGCGGCTCGGCCAAGTCCGGCCGAGACTCGATGTACCAGGCGATCCTCCCGCTCCGCGGAAAGATCATCAACGTCGAGAAGGCGCGTATCGATCGCGTCCTCAAGAACACCGAAGTCCAGTCGATCATCACCGCGTTCGGCACGGGCATCCACGACGAGTTCGACATCGCCAAGCTGCGCTATCACAAGATCGTGCTCATGGCCGACGCCGACGTCGACGGTCAGCACATCGCAACGCTGCTGCTCACGCTGCTGTTCCGCTTCATGCGGCCGCTCGTCGAGCACGGCAAGGTCTACCTCGCGCAGCCGCCGCTGTACAAGCTCAAGTGGCAGAAGGGTGCGCAGCCGGAATTCGCGTACTCCGACCGCGAGCGCGACGCGATGGTCAAGGCCGGCCTCGAGTCCGGCAAGAAGATCAACAAGGACGACGGCATCCAGCGCTACAAAGGCCTCGGCGAGATGAACGCCAAGGAGCTGTGGGAAACCACGATGGACCCGACGGTGCGCGTTCTGCGTCTCGTCACGCTCGACGACGCGGCTGCTGCCGACGAGCTGTTCAGCGTGCTGATGGGCGAAGACGTCGAAGCACGACGCAGCTTCATCACCCGCAATGCCCGGGACGTTCGTTTCCTCGACGTGTAGGGCCTGCGGCCCTGTGGGCGGTTGAGGAGTCCCCGGACTCCTTTTCCGCGCACAGGGGCTTGCCCCCTCTTTTAAGAAAGTGAGCTCATGACCGACACCACGTTGCCACCGGACGGTCCGCAACACGACCGGATCGAACCGGTCGACATCCAGCAGGAAATGCAGAACAGCTACATCGACTACGCCATGAGCGTCATCGTCGGTCGCGCTCTGCCGGATGTCCGCGACGGACTGAAGCCGGTGCACCGCCGCGTGCTCTACGCGATGTACGACAACGGATATCGTCCGGACCGCGGATACGTGAAGTCTGCCCGACCGGTCGCCGAGACCATGGGTAACTACCACCCCCACGGCGACTCCTCGATCTACGACACGTTGGTCCGTATGGCCCAGCCGTGGTCGCTGCGTTACCCGCTCGTCGACGGTCAGGGAAACTTCGGATCCCGCGGCAACGACGGCGCCGCCGCCATGCGTTACACCGAGTGCAGGCTCACGCCGCTCGCGATGGAAATGCTGCGCGAAATCGACCACGAGACAGTCGATTTCACACCGAACTACGACGGTAAGACGCAGGAACCGACGGTTCTGCCCAGCCGTATCCCGAACCTTCTGATCAACGGTTCCAACGGCATCGCCGTCGGTATGGCCACCAACATTCCGCCGCACAACCTGCGTGAAGTTGCCGAGGCCATCTACTGGGCGCTCGAGAACTTCGAGGCGGACGAGGAAGCCACCCTCGCGGCCGTCATGGAGCGCATCAAGGGACCCGACTTCCCGACGCACGGGCTCATCGTCGGTGGACAGGGCATCCAGGACGCCTACACCACCGGCCGTGGCTCCGTTCGTATGCGCGGCGTCGTCGAGATCGAAGAAGATGCCAAGGGCCGCACCACGATCGTCATCACCGAGCTGCCCTACCAGGTCAACCCGGACAACCTGATCACTTCCATCGCGGAGCAGGTTCGTGACGCCAAGATCGGTGGCATCTCCGACATCCACGACGAGTCCTCGGACCGCGTCGGCATGCGCATCGTCGTCACCGTCAAGCGTGACGCCGTTGCCAAGGTCGTGCTGAACAACCTTTACAAGCACACCCAGCTGCAGACCAGCTTCGGCTGCAACATGCTCTCCATCGTCGACGGAGTGCCGCGCACGCTGCGCCTCGACCAGATGATCCGTCTGTACACGACGCATCAGCTCGAGGTCATCGTTCGTCGTACCAGGTACCTGCTTCGCAAGGCACAGGAGCGCGCCCACATCCTGCGCGGTCTGGTCAAGGCCCTCGACGCTCTGGACGAGGTCATCGCCTTGATCCGTGCGTCGCAGACCGTCGACATCGCTCGCGCCGGATTGATGGAACTCCTCGACGTCGACGAGATCCAGGCCGACGCCATCCTCGGCATGCAGCTGCGTCGTCTGGCCGCCCTCGAGCGTCAGAAGATCGTCGACGAGTTGGCCGAGATCGAACTCGAAATCGCGGACCTCGAAGACATTCTGGCTCGCCCGGAGCGTCAGCGCGCGATCGTTCGTGACGAGCTCAAGGAAATCGTCGACAAGTACGGCGACGACCGTCGTACCCGCATCATCGCCGCCGACGGAGACGTCAACGACGAGGATCTGATCGCCCGCGAAGACGTCGTCGTCACGATCACCGAGACCGGTTACGCCAAGCGCACCAAGACCGACCTGTACCGCTCGCAGAAGCGCGGCGGCAAGGGCGTTCAGGGTGCCGGCCTCAAGCAGGACGACATCGTCTCGCACTTCTTCGTCACGTCGACGCACGACTGGCTACTGTTCTTCACCACGAAGGGCCGCGTCTACCGCGCGAAGGCTTACGAGTTGCCCGAGGCGAGCCGTACCGCTCGCGGTCAGCACGTTGCCAACCTGCTGGCCTTCCAGCCGGACGAGCGCATTCAGTCCGTCATCCAGATCAAGACGTACGAAGACGCGCCCTACCTGGTGCTCGCCACTCGCAACGGTCTGGTCAAGAAGTCCAAGCTCACCGACTTCGACTCCAACCGCAGCGGTGGCATCGTCGCCATCAACCTGCGCGGTGAAGACGAACTGGTCGGCGCTGTCCTCTGCTCCGCCGAAGACGACCTGCTTCTCGTCTCGGCACAGGGCCAGTCGATCCGCTTCTCGGCCACCGACGAGGCACTGCGTCCGATGGGCCGCGCCACTTCCGGTGTCCAGGGCATGCGTTTCAACGGTGACGACGAGCTGCTCTCGCTCAACGTCGTTCGTGAAGGAACGTTCCTCCTGGTCGCCACGTCGGGCGGTTACTCCAAGCGAACCGGCATGGAGGACTACCCGGTGCAGGGTCGCGGCGGCAAGGGCGTGCTCACGATTCAGTACGACAAGAAACGTGGCACTCTGGTCGGTGCGCTCATCGTCGACGACGACGACGAGCTGTACGCGATCACCTCGGGCGGCGGCGTCATCAGGACGGCTGCCAAGCAGGTTCGTAAGGCGGGACGCCAGACCAAGGGCGTGCGTCTGATGAACCTCGGCGAAGGCGACACACTGCTCGCGATTGCGCGCAACGCCGACGAGCCCGAAGAGCTCGCTGCAGAGACCACCGACAACGCAGACAATGCCGATGGAGCTAAGGAGTCCTAGTGAGCACTCCCAACCAGCCGGGCAGTGACCAGAAGAGCGAAAGCACTTCAGGTTCGACGCCACCGAAGCCGGAGCAGGCAACTGCTCCGGCGGGGCCGCAGACCTCGAAACCTGCAGCTCCAGCGGACGGCGGACCCAGAGCTTCCGAGGCAGCTCCGGCGCCCAAGGCACCGGAGCCGCCTCGCGGCCCGTCGGCTCAGAAGCCGGCGGGTGGGGCTTCCGACGCCGCGGGTGCGGCCAAGGGTCAAGCTCCTTCCGCTCCTTCAGTGGCTCCGGCTGCGCCGGTAACTCCGGCAAAGGGTGACGGTCAGGCTCCGCCGCAACCGGTTGCCAATCAGGCTCGTGGCAGCCAGGCGCCGCCGTGGCAACGCGGACCCCAGCCGTCGGGTCAGCCGCAGGGGCAGCCAGCTCAGAACCCGGCTGCTCAGAACCCGGCTGCTCAGAACCCGGCGTCCAAAGCCCCGGCGTCGAAGGCTCAGCCACCGCAGAATCAGGCGCCGCAAAGTCAGCCGCAGACCAACATCACGCGCCCAGCCGGCGCTGGTGCTCCTGCGGGTCGACCGGCAGCTCCTGCCGGGGGTAAGCCGCCTGCGGGTCCGCAGCGTCCTGCAGCGGCCGGCCCGGCGCAGGGTGGTCCGGCCAAAAACCCCGCGCAGGGTGGTCCGGCCAAAAACCCCGCGCAGGGTGGTGCGCCGAAGGGACAGCCGCAATCGGGTCGCCCCGCTGCCGGTGCACCGACGGGTCGTCCTGCCGGCAACTCGTCGGCACGTCCCGTCGTGACGGGAACGGCAGCTGCCGCAGCTACCGGTGGCGTCGCCGGCTCGGCAGCAGCCAAGGCTGTTGCACCCTCGGGCGCAAATCCCAAGGCTGCAAACGCCACAGTCGCCAATCCCACCGTCGCTAATCCGAAAGCAAAAGCCGCCGCGATCGACGGGCCGACTCGGCACATTGATCGCAAGGATCTACCGAAGGACATGCCTGACCTCTCCGAGGCCAAGCATCCGTTGCCTGCTGCGGTGAAGGGTGAGAAAACTCACGCCGTATCGGCTTCGGTCGTGGACGGTGCGCCGCTGCGCGCAACGGTGCAGATCCGTCGTATCGACCCGTGGTCCACGCTCAAGATCACATCCGTGATCTCGGTGTCGCTGTTCTTCGTGTGGATGGTGGCCGTCGGACTGCTCTACGTCGTTCTCGACGGCATGGGCGTCTGGGATCGCCTGAACAACGCGTTCACCGACATCGTTGCCGACGGCGGCTCCGACGGTCTGGTGACGGCCGGCCAGGTGTTCGGCTACGCCGCGCTGATCGGCATCGCGAACATGGTGCTTTTCACGGCACTCGTCACGATCGGATCGTTCATCTACAACCTCTGCAGCGACCTGGTTGGCGGCGTAGAGGTAACTCTCGCCGACCGCGACTGACCTGCGAAAACATTGCTCCGCCGGGCCCGTTTTGGTGTCAGCGGCCCGGTGGGGTAATCTTTGGAATCGGTTCAGGGGCCTATAGCTCAGGTGGTTAGAGCGCTTTACTGATAATGAAGAGGTCGGAGGTTCAAGTCCTCCTAGGCCCACTCCCATGTGCCGAAGAAGGGTTGCTGGAATGAAGGTTTTCCTGCTTGTCGGGGCCGGAATTCTGGTAGCTCTCGGGGTCACCAAGCTGATCAAAAGTCAGCGCGGAGACAAGGTTTGGCACGATTTGGAAACAGGATAGAACCTAGGTACTCTGACTCCGGTCAGAAAACCGAACGGGGCCTTAGCTCAGTTGGTAGAGCGCTGCCTTTGCAAGGCAGATGTCAGGAGTTCGAATCTCCTAGGCTCCACAGTAAGAAAACACCCTCCCGGGATCCGGGAGGGTGTTTTTGTATGCCGATGTACCCGATCTCTGCTCGCCCCGGCTGGCCGGTGCCCGACTTGTGTGCCCCCGTTTTTGAGCGAACGGCACTTTCGGCGCACTGGAGGCGATGAACATGCCGTTCGCTCGGAGTGGGGTGGCCAGAACCGCGCCCACTATGGACCGTTCGTCCCGAATTCTCCGGAAAGTCTAGTGGTCATAACCAGCCGGGCGTAGCGTGAGGAGAACCCAATTTCAGGAGGTTCGTAGTGCTTCACAACGACATTCCCAGCCACGGTGAAATTGCCGCACTCGCGGAGGTGGAGGGGCCCACCTGCATCACCATCGTTACTCCGACTGAAGATGCGCCGCAGGATTACGACAAAGCGCGCATAGCCTTCAAGGACCAGGTCCGCTCGGCACTCGCATCGGTGGAGGATCCGGCCGAGCGCAAGCAGTTCGAGGCCGAATACGCAGAGCTCGACGACGACGACGATTTCTGGCGCTTCCAGTCGCGCTCATTGGTCACGTACGCGACGCCGGACCGTCTGGTGACCTTCCGCCTCCCCAACCGTCTGCAGGCGCTCGAAACGGTCAGCGATCGGTTTCATCTCAAGCCACTGCTCCGTTCGGTGACGTTCCCCCAGACGGCGTTTGTTCTCGCTCTGGCAGAGGGTTCGGTGCGACTGATCGAGATCACTGCCGACCAGCCGGCCGACGAGGTCCGTGTTCAGGGAATGCCGAAGAACGCTGCGGATCACGCGGGCAAGTCGTCGATCAACAGCCGTACCGAAGCGGGTCGGTTGTCGGGGTCGGACAGCCGAAAGTTGCGCGTCAATCAGTACGCCCGCGCAGTCGATCACGAGGTCCGCGGTGTGCTCGCCGGCCGTGACGTCCCCTTGATTCTGGCCGCTGCGGAACCCATCGCGTCGGTGTATCGCTCCGTGAATTCGTACCGCCACCTGGTCGACAAAACCGTCGAGGGAAACCCGGAAGCCTTGTCGACGCAGGAAGTGGCGGACGGTTCGCGTCCGGCGCTCGACGACTTCCATGCCGAGCAGCTGGCGGCGGTGCGGGACACCTTCAATGTGCGCACGGAACAGGGACGCACTCAGACGGACGTCGCCGACGTGGCAACAGCCGCGACGTACGGACAGGTCGACACCGTTTTCATCGACATCGATTCCGTCGTACCAGGAAGTCTCGATCCCCAGACGGGCGCTCTCACGACCGGTGAGTCGACCAACGGAAGCACCTACGGGGTCGTCGACGAGATCGCTCGTCGTGCGCTCCTGACGGGTGCGCGGGTGCTCGCTGTTCGCGCGGAGGACATTCCGGGCGGCGGCGCAGTTGCCGCGATTTTGCGCTTCGCCCCGTAAACAGACTGGACGCGTGTGCGCCTCGTGACCTGATTCGGGCACGGGGCGCATACGATTCCGGCATGAAACGTGTGTGGGAACGGCTGCGCCTCTATTGCAAGACGCTGCACCCGGTCGGGCTTGCCTTTGCTCTGGTCTTCTTCACCTGGTCGATGAGTCCGTCCCTGTTGCCGCGCGCGTGGTACCTGCAGGGCGTTGCGACGGGCATCTCGCTCGCCATGGGATACGGCGTCGGCGTGACGGTCGCCTGGATGATCCGCAAGTGCGGCGTCGAACCGCAGTGGTCGGATCGCACCAAGAAGATCGGCTGGCGAATCCTGTTGGTCGCGGCCGTCATTCTGGTGCCGACGTTCTTGGTCCTCGGTTCGTGGTGGCAGCAGATCGTTCGCGATCTCGTGGAAGCTCCACGCACCAATCAGGCGAATTATCTTCTGGTGCTGATGATTTCGCTCGGAATCTGGTTCATCCTGCTCGAGGCAGGCCGTGGTCTTCGGTTCACCACCAACAAGCTCACCGCCGTCGCACTACGGTTCGTTCCCCTCGAGGCGGCGAAGGTCGGCAGCTTGATCGTCATCTTCGCCCTCGGCATCTTCATCGTGAACGGTGCGCTGTACAACGGGCTGATCGCCTTCGCGAACTGGAGTTTCTCCGGTGCGGATCACGAAACACCGGACGGCATCGAACAGCCCATGATTGCAGAGCGCAGCGGTTCGCCGATGTCCGCCGAGGCTTGGGATTCTCTCGGCCAGGAGGGGCGCACCTTCATGGGTAGCGGTCCCACTGCAGCCGAGATCTCTGCATTGACCGGACGTGAAGCGAAGCAACCGATCCGGGTGTATGCCGGACGTGAATCCTCGGACTCGATCAACGGTGTCGCACAGCGGGTCGTCGACGAGTTGGAGCGCACCGGCGGATTCGACCGCGGAACCCTCGCAGTTGTCACGACCACCGGCCGCGGTTGGGTGAACGAGGACGTCGCGTCGGCGTTCGAGTACGTCGAGGGCGGGGACACGGCGATCGCGTCGATGCAGTACTCGTTCCTTCCGAGTCCGTTGGCCTTCATCGCCGACCGTGAGACGCCGATGATCGCCGGCCGCGCGCTGTTCAACGCGGTGTACGCCAAGTGGATCGACCTGCCCGTGGAGACGCGACCGGAGCTGGTTGTCTTCGGTGAGAGCCTCGGCTCCTACGGTGGCCAGGCAGCATTTGCCGGCGCTCAGGACATGATGACGCGCGTCGACGGCGCACTGTGGGTCGGAACCCCCAACTTCACTGCTCAGTGGCAGGAAATCACGGACAGTCGTGACTCGGGCTCACCGGAGATTCTGCCGGTGATCGACGGTGGCCAGGCAATTCGGTTTGCCGGTGATCCGGAAGATCTGGAGCTGAAGTCGGACTGGGACGACGATCGCATCGTGTACTGGCAGCACGCCAGCGACCCGATCACGTGGTGGTCCTTCGACCTGCTGCTCAACAAGCCGGATTGGCTCAAGGAACCGCTGGGTCGCGACGTGGATCCGGGAATGACATGGGTTCCTCTCGTGACCTTCTGGCAGGTAACCCTCGACATGGTCTTCTCTGCTGACGTCCCGTCCGGGCACGGTCACAATTACGGCGAGGATGCAGCGGACATGTGGGCCAAGATCCTGCACCCCGAGGCCTGGACCTCGGCTGATACCGACAAGCTTCGTGCGCTGCTGACCACCAATCTGGAGCCCACGAAGTAGTCGTAAACGGTTGTAATTCAGCCTGTTAAGGCGAAAACCTCACGAAAAAGTGTTACGTGAGGTATGTGTTACTCTGCGTTCGCTGTGTGCCAAGCCACAGCGCAAGCGAACGTGGGGAGATCGAAACGTGAAGAGCAGAGCATGGTGGGCGGCAGGGGTCTCCGTCGCGGCACTGGTCATGGGTGCTGTGACGGCCCCTGCCGCAACGGCGGGGCCGGCGGATTTCTACACGCCGCCGGTCGAGCTTCCGGCAGGTGCCAACGGAGATCTCATCAAGAGTGAGCCGTCACCACTGCTGCTGAGCGTGCCCGGATCGAACGGTGCGTGGCCGGCAACCGCCACCAAGATCATGTACCGAAGCGAGGACGCCAAGGGCGCCCCCGTTGCCGTGACGGGCACCTATCTCGAACCGTCGAACCCGTGGACCGGGCAGGGGGCGCGTCCACTGGTTGCCGCAGCAGTGGGAACGCACGGACAGGGCGATCAGTGCGCACCGTCCAAGCTGTTCAACACCGGCATCGAGTACCAGTTCCCGACGGACGTCATGGTCGGCTACGAGTCCATCTGGGTGAACACGTTGCTGCTCAACGGCATTGCCGTCGTAGTCACCGATTACGAGGGCCTCGGGACTCCGGGCGATCACACCTACGTCAACCGTGAAGCCGAAGCACACGCGGTTCTGGACTCGGTGCGAGCCGCTCAGCAACTCCCGAACACGAGCATTCCCGCCGACGGCCCCGTCGGACTGTGGGGTTACTCGCAAGGTGGTGGAGCTGCCGCTGCCGCAACGGAATTGAAGCCGTCGTATGCTCCCGAGCTTGATCTCAAGGGCACCTACGCAGGTGCACCGCCCGCCGATCTGGCGGCGACGCTGCAGCAGGTCGACGGCACGTTCCTCACCGGAGTGATCGGATACGCGCTCAACGGGATCCTTGCCCAGTACCCCGAGGTTCAGCCGCTGCTCGACGCCGAGATCAACGATCGCGGCCGACAGATGTTGGCCGCCACCAAGAACCAGTGCGTCGCCGAAAGTGGATTGCAGTTCGGCTTCCAGCAGTCGTCGAGCTTCACCAATTCCGGTGAATCACTCTCCGCAGTTCTGGCGCGTCTACCCATGGCGCAGGCAATCCTCGACGAGCAGAAGATCGGCAAGCTGACGCCGGAGTCGCCCGTGCTCATTCAGCATGGCCGCTCCGACGACATCGTTCCGTTCGGCCAGGGACAGCAACTGGCGCGAGACTGGTGCGGCAAGGGCGCGACGGTGCAGTTCTCCGTCAACGAACTGCCCCCGATCATTCCGGGACTGGCAATCAATCACGCGACGCCGTACCTGGTGGGTACCCCCGAATCCGTCGGATACATGATCGATCGCTTCAACAACGTCCCGGCACCGTCCAACTGCTGAACATGAACATCGAAAAGCCCCGGAACACAATCTGTTCCGGGGCTTTTCGTATGTCGACTAAGCGGTCTTCTCGGCCGAGTTCTCCTCGAGGCGAGGGGGTGCGGAAGCGACCGGCGGATGCTCGCGTCGGCGGCTCTTGAAGAACACCGCGCCACCGATCACCGCAACACCGGCGATCACGAACACGGTGACGCGCTTGCGACCGCGAGGCTTCTCGGCGCGTTCCGTGGATTTCGTGGGGATGGCCTTTGCGCGCTCGACGCCCTTCTTGGCGAGGACTTTGCCCTGACGACCCAGGAACAACCCGACCTGCCCAGCGCCGCGAGCGACCGACGTCGCGACCACCGCGGCGATACGGCGAGCGTTGTCGGCTGCCTCGGACTCCTTGATGCGAGCCGCTGTCTCTTCGAGGTAGGCGGCAGTCTCGTCGAAGGTGTCCTCGACGCGGGCGCGCGCGTGATCGAAGGTGTCGGGCAACTGCGTGCTGAGGGACTCGGTCACTCGTGTCATGACTTCACTTTGCCACAAGGGCTGTGCCGGGGTAGGTCGGTCGCAGATCGGACTTACGATGGATGAATGTCGACCTCCCCTGCACGGTCCCGTCGAAGCCCAGGCCGACCTGCGATTACGTCGACAGACGAGATTCTCGATGCAGCGGAACGGGTGGGTTTGGACCGCCTGACGCGGGCGGAGGTCGCACAGGTCCTGGGCGTTTCCGCTGCGACGATTCGCCATCACGTCGACTCGACCGATCGTCTGTACTCGTTGGCGTGTGCGAGAGCTTTCGGACGTCTGCAGTTGGATTCGGATTCGAAGTCCTGGCAGGACTACCTTCGGACGTTAGGTCAGCGGTTCGCTGAACTCGTGACTGCCACGCCTGGGCTCGAGGACTACGTGCTTCGAGGGCCTTACGAAGAGCGCACTCTGGAGCAGTTCGAGCGAATCATGAATGAGGTACTTCTACGGAAGCCTGAATTCGACCGTGCAACAGCACATTTGCTCGGCTCTCGGACACTGATCATTTCGGCGGCACTGCATACACCGGCGCGCAATCGTTACCCGGATTCGCAGTATCCGAAGCCGGACACTCTCTCGGCTGTTGTTTCCTGGACGCTCGACGCCTTCCTTGTCGGTGCCGAAACGATGATCGATTCCGGCCTCGTTCCTGCGGTCGTTCCAACTCCTGACGCGTCTTGGACTCACATTTCGGATCACTGATGCCCTTCCGGGATAGGAAGGTTAGGCAACCCACATTAATTATTGCTACTGTGGCAATTATGAATAGACACAGGTGGAGGCCAAGATTCCTCGGCGCGGCCGGGGCCGCGTTAGTGCTCGCCCTCGCTGGATGTTCGTCATCGAACACGAACCCGGACGCTGACGGAAGTCCCGCAGCGAGCGGAAGCTATCCGGTGACCGTGAGCACGGAATCCGGAGACGTGATCATCGAGTCGGCACCTGAACGGATCGTGACCTTGGGGAACCCGGCGTTCGAGAACGTCGTGGCGCTGGGATCGCACCCCGTGGCCGCGAGCGTGACCAACATCGACAAGCTTCCCTATCTGGCGGACTACGTGGGAAACGAGGCGCTCGACGAGTCCTTGGCTGACATCTATGCAGGGCAAGTGAATTTCGAGCGGATGCTTGCGGTCGAACCGGATCTCATCATCGCGCCTGCCTGGCCGGTTTTCACCGAGCCCGCCACGTTGGAGCGGCTCCGAACGATCGCTCCCACTTTGATATTCGACATGCAGGACGCAGACAACGATTGGAGAGTCGGCGTTCAGCAGGTCGCGGATGCGTTGGGCAAATCCGAGCAGGGTGGCGAGTTGATCACCTCGGCAGTCGACGAATTTACGGGTGTGGCTGAGTCGAACCCAGGACTTGCGAAGCGGCCGTACTCATTCGGGCTCTACTACAAGGAGCAGATTTCGTTGGGATCGGGCGGAAACATACTGCGCCTCTTCGGAATGAAGCCGGCGGAGGACCAAGCCGCGGTGGAATCGACGGGAACTCCGGTGACGTATTCGGGTGAGACTGCGGGTGACGTCGACGGTGAAGCGGTACTTCTGATGCCGTCACCACGGGATTCCATCGCGAACCTCGAACAATCGCCTTTCTGGGAGTCGAATCTGAAATCCCGCGTCGTATGGCTCAGTGATGCGCAGGGTGAGGCGATCAACAATGCGGGTGTACTTGGAAAGACGTGGCTGCCGGGAAACCTGGGTACCGCGTTGGGACAGTTGGGTTAGTCGAGCGTGGACAGGGCGAGAGAATCCCGGTTACCTGCGGGCATGGTCATGACCGTTGCCTCGATTGCCGAGGTTGAACAGCGAACGGACGACACCGTTCGAGTTGTGTTGCAGTCGAGCGAGTTCGGAAACCTGAGCGTTCGTGGGGCGGCGCCGGTGTTCAAGTTGTTCGTGCCTCGGGAGCCGGCGGACGAGATGATGCTCCCCACCTTGGGGTCGGACAAACTCGCGGTTCCCAGTTGGGAGGCCGACCCCCGGCGTCCGATCGGGCGTTCCTACACAGCAATCGATTTCAATCCTGGCGATCGAAGGATCACGTTCGATGTCATGGATCTTGGGAAGCCGGGTTGGTGGCTCAACCGGACGGGCGTAGGCAGTCGCGTTGGGGTGATCGGATTCAAACACGAACTCGTCCTTGTTCCGGGCGTCACTGACGTCGTTGCAGTCGGCGACAGATCTGCGCGCCCTGCTGTCGGATCCTTGACGAATCTCGCCGAACAAGTCCGAATACACAGTTTCACGGGTCCGTCAGGCGAGCACGGATTCCCTGATATCGAGTGGGTGGACATAGTCGATCGGACCAAGGCGCAGACAGAATCGACAATGTTGTGGATCGGCGGAGAGAAAAGCTGTGTCGCCCGCTTGCGCAACCAAGCGATCGAAAACGGCCTACCGCCGTCCCGGATTGTCGCATTGCCGTACTGGTCGGCGGGGCGAACGCGCGACGAGTTCGATCATGCTCTGTACCGGCTGTACCAACGCGCAGCTGCGGACGGAATCGACATTTCCGATCCGGTCGTTGCCGCCGACATCGAACTGCAGTGACGCATGCCCCGTCGCACGGAATTGGCAGGCTCACATCCGCGAGAACGCCGGCAATGGCACGATGGTGGTGTGACTTCAACTCATCAGACCGCAACCGCAACGCTGCACACGAACCGCGGCGACATCAAGATCGCTCTGTTCGGCAACCATGCGCCGAAGACCGTCGAGAACTTCGTCGGCCTCGCCGACGGCTCGAAGGAGTACACCACCGCAAACGCCGCCGGCACCAAGACCGGCCCGTTCTACGACGGTGCCATCTTCCACCGCGTCATCGACGGCTTCATGATCCAGGGTGGCGACCCCACCGGAACCGGCACCGGCGGCCCGGGCTACAAGTTCGGTGACGAGTTCCACCCGGAACTGCAGTTCGACCGTTCCTACCTGCTGGCCATGGCCAACGCAGGCCCGGGAACCAACGGCTCGCAGTTCTTCATCACCACCGGCCCGACGCCGCACCTGAACCGTCGCCACACCATCTTCGGTGAGGTTCTCGACGACGATTCCAAGAAGGTTGTCGACGCTATCTCCTCCACCGCCGTCGATCGTGGCGATCGTCCGGTCGAGCCCGTCGTGATCAACAGCATCACCATCTCCTGAACAGGTAAAACAAGCAGATGACGAACCCCGGTTGGGGCGGCGGTGCGAGTGAGGGCATCCCGCCCCAACCGCGGTGCGTCCGCCATCCAGATCGACCTACCGCACTTTCCTGCAATCGTTGTGGACGACCGGCGTGCCCGGACTGTCTCCGCGAGGCGGCGGTGGGATACCAATGTGTTGACTGTGTAGCTGCCGGCCAACGCGATGTCCGCCCCGTTCGGGGCGTCGCCGGAAACACCGTGAGCCCCTCCCGCGCGGTCCCGATCGTGACGTACACCTTGATGGGGCTCAACGTCCTGGCGTTCCTCGCCACCTTCGCGCAGTCGCGAAGCATCATGAACAATCAGGTCGGCTCGTCGATCTTCGCGAACTGGGCACTCAATCCGGGGCTGGTCGCCAGCGGTGACTGGTTCCGGCTCATCGGCTCCGGGTTCCTGCACTTCGGAATCCTGCACCTCGCGGTCAATATGTACGCCCTCTACATCCTGGGCCGCGACACCGAAATCGTGATGGGCCGCTCGAGGTACATCGGCATCTACCTGGTTTCGCTCCTCGGCGGTTCCGCCTCCGTGATGGCGTTCCAGCCGGTGTTCTCTTCGCTCACGGCCCTGTCCTGGACCGCTGGGGCGTCGGGTGCAATCTTCGGCATCATGGGCGCACAGGCCGTCCTTCTACTGCGTTTGCGTCGAAGCCCGGTCCCGATCATCTCGGTGATCGCGATCAATGTGATCATCAGCATTTCGCTGCCCGGGATCTCGTTCTGGGGTCACGCGGGAGGTCTGGTGGCAGGTGCTGCAACGGCCGCTGCATTCCTGTACGCCCCACAGTGGTTGGGCGCCGGTGAGAACCGCGTGAAGGCGGTGCGGATCGGCTGGATCGCTTTTGGTGCCGTCACTGTGGTGACGTTGGGAGTCATCGTGCTCCGCGTCGTCCAACTGCGCGAACAGCTGGGAATCAGCTAGCAAGAATCCTAGGGCCCAGCGGTTCTATGGATCAGCCGCCGATGATGGACTCGCAGGCGAATGTGATCTCGAAGCTCGACGTCTCCGTCGGGTTGCCCTTGTCCCGGGCGCCGATTCCCTCGCCCGTCACCACAAAGGTATTGCCGTCCTGCTTGGCACTGGCAGATCCGCCGGGCAGTCCCGGTGCGTATCCGGCGGTGTACGGCAGACCGTTCGATCCACCCTCGCTTCCGGCGATTCCAGCAGTCTGAACCGTGCCGGATTCATCGACGATGGCCGAGACGGTCAACATGCCGTAGGTGGGATTTTCCGCGTCGAGCAGTGTCATAACTGTCGTGCCGCCGTCCTTTGCGCACTTCGTCTCGAATTTGGCGTCGAGCGTCTTCCCGCCGACGGTGGCCGAGGATGTAGCGGACGAGGCGCCGGCAGCGCTCTTGTCGGAGTTGGTCTTGTCGGAGTCGCTGCCGCAGGCGGAGGCGAATAGAGCGACCGCCGCGAGGGTGGCAGCGACTGCGGTGGAGGACCGGCGGGTCATCGTGGTCCGAACCAACTTCGTCATGTTCTGTCCTTCAAGTCACGCGGTGCGTCCGCACTTGCTCTGGCTGTTTCGGCGACAACACTAACCACTGACTCGGTGCTCGTAGCGCTAAACCCCCAGCTCAGACGGGTTTGTCGCCTTCGACTGATCAGGGACGTTCGTCGGGCTGCCCGGGATCATCTGCCGGATCTTTGGGAGCAATCGCACATGCAGAGACGGCTTCTGTAGAGATTGTCCACATAGGTTGGGCTCAGTCGTGCTTCTACTGTGGCTTGAGTCACTTCGTAGATAGCAACGCTGACCTTTTCCGAGGAGTACCCCTGCCATGACCTCCACCGATAGCACCACCACTGACGGTGGGGTTGCGCCGAGCGAGATCGAATCTCGCGTGGTGAAGAAGGTAGCGCGACGACTGATCCCCTTTTTGATCCTGCTCTATTTCGTGAACTATCTGGATCGTACGAACATCGCCTTCGCGAAGCTCACCATGAGCGCCGACCTCGGGATGACCGAGACCATGTTCGGGCTCGCCTCCGGACTCTTCTTTGTCGGCTATCTGTTGTTCGAGGTGCCGAGCAACCTGGCCCTGCACCGCTTCGGCGCCCGGCTGTGGATCGCGCGCATCATGCTCACCTGGGGCATCCTCGCCGCTGCGCTGGCATTCGTGCCCAACGTGGGCAGCCTCTATTTCCTCCGCATTCTGCTGGGAATCGCCGAGGCCGGCTTCTTCCCCGGAGTTCTTCTCTACCTGACCTTCTGGTTCCCGAAGAAGTACCGCGTACGCCTGATGGGCTTGTTCCTGCTGACACTTCCGCTCTCGTCGGCGCTCGGTGCCCCGCTCTCGGCCGCCATCATCCAGTACGGCGACGGCCTGTTCGGCCTCGCCGGATGGCGCGTGATGTACCTGATCGAGGGTCTGCCCGCCGTGATCTTGGCGTTTGTCGTCTGGTTCTACCTCACCGACCGTCCCGCCGACGCGAAGTGGTTGACCCTCGAGGAGCGCACCTGGCTGATGAAGTCGATGGCCGACGAGGAGAAAGAACTCGGCGACGCCGGTCACCAGTCGGCCGGCAAAACCCTGCGTGATCCCCGCGTCATCGGTTTCGGTCTGGTCTACTTCGGAATCACGTACGGCCTTTACGCTTTGAGCTTCTTCCTGCCCAGCATCGTCGCAGGATTCAAGCAGACGTTCGACACCGATTTCTCGCTCGTCGAGACAGGCCTGATCGTGGCCGTCCCCTACGCGATCGGCGCTGTCGCGATGGTGCTGTGGAGCCGCCATTCCGACAAGACCGGTGAACGAATGTGGCACGTTGCAGCCCCGACGCTCCTGGGCGCGGTATCCATTCCGATTGCGCTGTACCTGGATTCACCGTTCACCGTCATGATCGCGGTCTCGCTCACCGCCGTCGGCGTGCTGTGTGCACTCCCCGTATTCTGGTACCTTCCCACCACGTTCCTGACGGGTGCCAGCGCGGCCGCGGGCATCGCCATGATCAACTCGATCGGCAACGCGTCGGGCTTCGGTGCTCCGTACATCACCGGCTGGCTCACCGATGTGACCGGAAATGCCAAGGCAGGACTGTGGGTGGTGGGCGCCGTGATGCTCTGTGCCGCAATCCTTGTGGTGGCACTGGCAAAGCGATCGAGCAAGCCCGCTCAGATCTGACCGAGTTTCCCGGCACTGGCACGCAGCCGGATCAGGAGCGCAAGATCGAGCGCCTGGTCCGGCTGACGCCACTGTGTACCGATCAACCTGTCGATCGACTCGAGCCGTTGGTACAGAGTGTTGGCGTGAATCGCGAGCGCGGCGGCGGTCGCGGAGTGCTTGCAATTGTGTGACAGGTACGACGCGAGGGTGTCCAATAGCGGAACGCCGCGTCGTTGCTCCTCCTCGAGGAGAGGACCGAGGGAACGCTCTGTCAGGGCTTCCAGTTCTTCGCGGCCGGTGCGGCTGAGGAGAATTCGGTAGATGCCGAGTGAACTTGCCGGTTCCACGTGGGAGGCCCGACCGAGAGTCTCGAGGACGTCGACGGTGTGCTGTGCCTCGACATACGCCCGCGCCAGACCTTCCGCTCCCACCGCGGGATCGGCGATTCCCACTGTCGGGTTCTCCGCCGGCTGAACCCACGCCGCCGCAACTGCTGCCGGTGACATTCCGGGAATCAGTGCGATGACTCGTGAACCATGTTCGGCAACAACGGTTCCCGAGGGGAATGCAATTTCCTCGATACTGCGACGCGCACGGTCGACGGCGTCGGCCGGGCGGGCCACCACGACGGTGTATGAGCGGTCAGGATTGAGCCCGGCCAGGCGGAACTGACCGGTGACCTCGGCCGGCGTCGGCGCAGGCCTGGTGATCAGATCGACCAGAAATGCATCGCGTGCTCGGCGGGTGGCTTCCCGGGCTGCCCGTTCGCCGACCAGTGCCAGCGCAATGGCGGGAGCAGACCTTTCGAGTGCCAATCTCATGGCGGCGGTGGGTTCCTGGCGCGAGAGTAGGAACAGAACTCCGAGTTGGTCACCGGCACTGCGTACTTCGGTGGCGAACAGGAACTGCTCACCGACGATAAGCGTCACTTCCTGCTCGCGTCGGTCGGCGGCAAGGATGTCGAAGACCCGATGCACGCTCTCGCTCACCCGTTGCAGTCCCGGTGGGATCTCGGATGTTCCGGTCACGAAGAACACGGGCGAGCCCGTCGACGCCGAGGTTTCCTCCACGAGTTCGCGAACACCGCCGCCGCGCAGGACAACCTGAGTGAGCGAACGATCCCAAGTCAGTGTCTGTTCGAGAAGTGCTGTGCGCTTGGCAAGTTCGGTGTTCGCGGCGTTCACTTCCGCAACCGTCGCGCGATAGCGTTCGAGAGAGCGGGCATTCTCGATGGCCACCGAGGCATGGGCTGCGAGGGCGGACAGCAACGCAACTTCCTCGTTGCCGAATCGGCGCTCTTGACGTTTGCACGCGCACAGGGCACCCAGGATCTTGCCGTTCAAGGTCAGCGGCACAGCCAGCAGGCCGCGCATGTTCTCGGCTCGCGCTGCATCGTCGGCCGGTCCGATATGTGCAAACGAGGGATCGTTTCGGTAGTCGGGAGACCAAGCAGGAGAAGAGTTCTCGACCACGCGACCGATCAGACCTTCGCGGAAGGGAACCGTGAGGCCGAGCAATTGGGAGGTGTACGCACCGCTCGTGACTTCGATGATCAAGATGTCGTCATGAATGAGAGCAAGGTACGAAAGGTCGACGCCGAGTAGTCGTTTGGCCTGATCCACGATCTCCTGCAGGAGGGCGTGGTGATCGTGCATCGTGGTCAGCAGTGACGCGATGTCGTTGAGTGCCCCGAGTTCGGTGGCGCGCTGTCGGCGCTGAGCCAGGAGACTTCGTAGTTGAAGTGCCGATCGGGCTTCTCGCTCGATTTCGGCGGCGACCTCGGGGCCTGACCCAGCGGCCAACTGATCGCGGTGTTCGATCAGTTCCTCGGTGGATGCCTCGGCCAGGAGAAGCTGTAGCCAGTTCTCGTGCATCCGCGCTCCCTTGTCAGATTAACTCGTCAGACCAACTCGTCAGGCCAACGATGAGTATGGAGAGAATGTCCATACGGTTTCCGGTTTCTCGGAGTAAATCTACATGGGGCGGTGTAGCGGCCGTCACTATCGTGGAGACATGACACTCCTCGAGGCGCTCGGCTCGCAGATCGATGCGGATCGACTGATCACCGACCCCGACATCATGGCGAGCTACATCCACGACGACGCCGAGTGGGCTCCGTACGAGATGCCGGTCGCAGTGGTCCGACCGCGCACAGCCGAGCAGGTACAGACAGTTGTGCAGGCGTGCATCGCCCACGGTGCGCCCGTCGTCACGCGCGGCGCCGGAACCGGTCTGTCGGGCGGAGCCAACGCAGTCGCCGGCGGCGTCGTGATCGCCTTCGACGCGATGAACGCCATCAAGGAGATCAACACCCTCGAGCGTTTGGCCGTGGTCGAACCCGGAGTGGTCAACGATCACCTCCGCGACGCCTGCGCCGAGCACGGCCTCTGGTATCCGCCCGATCCGGCGAGCGCACCCTGGTCGACGATCGGCGGCAACGTCGCGACCAATGCCGGCGGCCTGTGTTGCGTCAAGTACGGCGTCACCAAGGACTACGTACTGGGCATGCAGGTGGTCACCGGAACCGGTGAGCTGGTTCGGCTCGGGCGTCGAACTGCCAAGGGAGTGGCTGGGTTTGATCTCTCGGCGCTCATGGTCGGCTCCGAAGGCACTCTCGGGGTGATCACCGAGGTGACCGTCAAGCTTCGTCCTCAGCGCGATCCCGAACGCACCATCGTCGGATACTTCGACTCCATCGTTGCTGCGGGCAAGGCAGTCGAAGCCGTCGCCGCAGACGGTCTCACGCCGTCGGCCCTCGAGTTGATCGATCGGCAGTGCCTGCTTGCCGTCGATGCCTGGAAGAACATGGGCCTCTCGGCCGATGCCGAGGTGGTCCTGCTCGGCCGAATCGACACACCGGGCGAGATCGGCGACGCCGAAGCCGAGCGAATGTTGGCCTGTTTCAACCGTTCCGGGGCTACCTGGAGCGCGAGATCCACCGACCAGGAGGAAGCCGACGCCCTGTTCTCCGCCCGGCGTCTGGCATACCCCGCCCTCGAGCGGCTCGGCCCGGTGCTCACCGAGGACATCTGTGTCCCCAAGGCAGCGGTCCCGGAGATGCTGGCACGGATCGAGGCCATCTCGGCCAGGCACGACACGCACATCGCGAACATCGCGCATGCGGGTGACGGCAACCTGCATCCGCTGCTGATCACGCCACACGACGACGAAGCGGCGCGGAGGCGTGCTCAGGCCGCTTTTGCCGAGATCATCGACAACGCCCTCGAGTTGGGCGGAACCGTCACCGGTGAACACGGCGTCGGCCTGCTGAAGATGGGCGGCTTGGCGCAAGAATTGTCACCGGCCGTCGTCGCGATGCATCATGTAATCAAGGGCGCACTCGACCCCCACGGAATCATGAACCCGGGCAAGGTGATCTGAAAGGCTGGCTCCGTAACCGAATCGGTTTCCGGAGTTACGCCGTCGAAATGACGAGTTCCTACGCTCGAGTTGAACCGTTTGGCCAACTCGACGTATGGAGTGATGAATGTTCTCTTCCGATTTGACGCTGGCAAGTGTTGTTCCGCGGCGCGTGGAGACGGTCGAGGCCGTGCGGGCGGCAATCGCTCTCGACGGCGCCGCGGTCTTCGGTGGCCTGCACACCGAGGAAGATGCCATTGCCTTCGCGTCGAAGTTGCTCGGTGAGAAGTGCATTCGCGTCGGCCGCCAGTTCGAGGCGAGTGCCAAGAGTCAGGATGCCGAAGCAGCTGTCGTCGACACCCAACCGGTGGACGAACGCGGCAGGAAGCGCTCGTTCGGCATCTCCGGCGAGCGGATGACCGCCCACAACGACGGTTTTGCGTTCGGTGACTACGCGCCCGACTATCTGTTTCTGTGGTGCAAGCGTCCGGCGTATCCGAGTGGCGGCGACTCGTTTCTCATCGATGCGCTCAAACTGACGCGGTTGCTCGCCTTCGATCCCGCAACCGCTGAATTGGCCGAATTCTGTTGGAGCACAGACATCGACCATTCGGAACCGAACTTTCCGCAGAACACATTTGCGCCGATCGCCAGGACGGTGCCGAGTGGACGCAACCAGGTTCGCTATCACCCGTACCTCGCGCCGATCGCCGGTGAATCGGAAGTAGCGCAGTGGCCGCTGGTGAAGCAGTGGAGTGAGGCTGTGATTCACGTGCGAGACAGCGGTCCGATGTTCCGCGCCGAAGCCGGCGAGATGATCTGCATCGACAACTACCGGGTACTGCACGGCCGCGACGGATACACCGACCCCGGCCGTGAGCTGTACTCGATCTGGGGATGGTCGAGCGACGCAGTCGCGGTGCCGCAGCAGGCTCTCGACATCGTGCAGCCGGACCTCGCGGCACTGGCCATGTAACCCGCGCCTATTTCTCGGGCGGTACCAAACCGTGGACGGCGAGCACGTCCAGGACGTCCTCCGGTGACGTGCCGAGATCCCAGCGTCCGAAGATCAACAGCTTCTCCGTGTCGGTGGGACGGTCGACGATGTCGATCTCGAGCATCGGGACGCGTCGACCCAGACGCGGGTAGCGGACGAGACGCACGCGGTCGATCTGTTCGCGGGTGAACTCGTGGCGGGCGCGCAATCGCTGCACCGCGATCGACTTGGTTCCCGCGTCTTCGATCACAGCCAGGCGGGGACGCTGACGCAGGGCGAGTCCGCCCATCACGAACAGCCCGATCACCGCGAGGGCGAGCAGGAAGCGTCCGGCAGGCTCCGTGGGCGCGATTATCGAGGCGATCGCGAGGGCAATTCCGCCGCCGAACATCGCGTAGACAACACCCATCGGAGTGGCCCACGAGATCACCTCCGTGACGTTGTCACGAGGCTGTGGATGAAATTCATCCTCGAGCATGTGGATAACTTCCTAGGTTGTCCACAGGAGTTATCCACAATGGGGATGAATGACACCCATGTAATTGAATGACGGTCACGATCCGGGTCGAATCAGATACTCGCTGGTCAGCGCCATCTCATGGTCATCACAAGGCCCACAACCATGAAGCCGAAGCCGACGAGGAAGTTATAGTTTCCCAAGTCGTTCATCCACGTGATCGAATCCGCGGCCAAGTAGTACACAATCAGCCATGCCAGGCCGACAAGCATGAATCCGAGCATCACCGAGACGTACAACGTGCTCGACGGACCCATCTTCACCTTCACCGGAGTGCGGTTTGCCGGGTTGACTGTGTAGTCGTTCTTCTTACGGACCTTCGACTTGGGCATGACGTCCTCGCTCTACGGTGTGACCTGCATGTGTTACCTACACGCTAACGTAGCTGTGTCCAGTTGGTCACCGGCCGACCTGCACAATCCGGGAGGAGCCACGTGTCTTCGGGTGAATCTTCACGAACCGTCTGGCACATCGGTGTACTTGCCGTCTGCCTGGTAGCCGGTCTGATGGTCGCCACGGCGCAACGATCCGCCGAGGAGAACCAGCTCCAGGTCACCGAAAGCACCAGGCTCTCCGATCTGGTTCGCAGCGCCCAGGCCAATGCCGAAAAAGTCTCGGCCGACCGGGACGAACTTGCCGCCCAGCTCGATTCGCTGCAGCAAGACGCCGCTCGGTCCGACGCCGGAGTGGCCGCCGCGCTCGGTGACATCAAGAACATCTCCGCCGACGCGGGACTGACGGAGATGACCGGCCCGGGTGTTGTCGTCACCATGACGGACGCTCCGCGCAACGCCGACGGCAAGTACCCGGTCGACGCCACCCCGGACGACCTCGTCGTGCATCAGCAGGACGTCCAGAGCGTGCTGAACGCACTGTGGGCCGGCGGGGCCGAAGCGGTGGGCATGCAGGACCAACGGATCATCAGTACGTCGGCGCCGCGGTGCATCGGAAACACCCTCCTTCTTCACGGACGTACCTACAGCCCGCCGTACGTGATGAGTGCCATCGGCGACGTCGCGCGCCTCGAGGCGGCACTCGCCGCCGAACCGGGCATTCGGATCTACAAGCAGTACGCGACCCGCTTCGGCCTCGGGTACACGCAGGCGACGCCGTCGCAGATCACGGTCCCCGCCTATACCGGCGGATAGCACGGGCGTTTACCCTGCTCTCATGAGGATTCTCGTCGTCGACAACTACGACAGCTTTGTGTTCAACCTGGTTCAGTACCTCGGCCAGCTCGGAACCGAAGCCGTGGTCTGGCGCAACGACGATCCACAACTGACGGCAGACCTCGAGGGTGCAGTAGCGCAGTTCGACGGCATTCTCCTGAGCCCGGGCCCCGGAACTCCACAGCGCGCGGGAGCGACGATGGATCTGGTGAAGGTCTGCGCAGACACCAAGACCCCGCTGCTCGGCGTCTGTCTCGGACACCAGGCGATCGGTGCGGCTTTCGGCGGAACCGTCGACCGCGCGCCCGAACTGCTTCACGGCAAGACGAGTCTGGTGCACCACAAGGACGTCGGCGTCCTGGCCGGACTGCCCGATCCGTTCACCGCTACCCGCTACCACTCGCTGACGGTTCTCGAGGACACCATTCCCGAGGAACTCGAGGTGACCGCACACACCGAGAGTGGCGTCGTGATGGCGATGCGTCACCGCGAACTGCCGATTCACGGCGTCCAGTTCCACCCCGAGTCCGTACTCACCCAGGGTGGACACCGGATGCTCGCGAACTGGCTCGCAGTCTGCGGTGAGGCGCCGCCGGAAGGACTCGTCGCAGCCCTCGAGGCCGAGGTCGCGTCGGCGCTCGGTGGAGCCCTGCCCGCGATTCTCTGACACCTGTCCACAAAAAAGTGCCTCCCGGAAATCTCCGGGAGGCACTTTTTCACTTTGCTAGCGGCCGGGGATTCCGAGCGCTCCGACGCTGACGGTGATGACCGCGTCCTTGGAGATCTCCGAGCCCGGAGGCTGCGTCTGCGAGACGATCTTGCCCACCATCTCCGGGGTGAGCGTCGTGCTCTGGTTCTGCACAAGCTGCGAAGCAGTTCCCGCCCAACCGGCTGCGCGAAGCGTGCTCAACGCCTCCGATACCGTCTTGTTGGTCAGATCAGGCATCGCGACCTGGTTGCCGTTGGACACTCGTAGCGTCACGGTCGAACCCTTGGTGGCCGAAGTGCCACCGGTCGGGTCGGTCGAAACGACCTGCCCCTTCGGCAGACCCGAATCGATCTCCGTGATCTGGACGACGAACCCGGCACCTTCGATGTTGGGCCTCGCCACCTCTTCACGCTGACCGGTGACATCCGGGACACGAACCTGCTCCGGTCCGGTGCCGACGGTGATCGAGACCGCGGAATCGAGAACAACCGACACTCCGACGGCCGGGTCCTGATTGACGATCTTGTCGACCTCGGCGACGGTCGACGCCGCCTTGCCGATGGTCGGATCAAGTCGGAGTCCGACGGAGTTGAGCTTCTTCTCCGCGTCGTCCTGGCTCAGCCCGGTCAGGCGCGGGATCGCGACCTGCTCGGGTCCGGTGGACACGTCGATGGTGACGGTGCTGCCCTTCTCGATACGCACCCCGGCAACCGGACGCGTCGTGATGACGTTTCCGGCGGCGATCACCTTGTCCGTCTTCTGCTGACGCTCCACCTGGAATCCGGCGTTGGTCAGCGTCGCCTCGGCGACGTCGGCGGGCTGGTTGGTGAGGTCGCCCGGAACGGTCACCATCTCGACCTTCGGCGAGTTCACCCGAATGAGGAAGAACGTCACCAGACCGATCACCAGAAGCGCCGCGATGCCCATCAGGGCGTAGCGTCCGCCCTTCTTCTTGGCAGGCGGCTCGGCGGCGCGAGTTGTCCTCGCAGCAACCGGCTCGACCGGATCGGGAGCGGTGCGGTAGTTCCCGGTGTCGGAGCCGACGGCGCCGAGGATGGTGGTGCGGTCCTCGTCGTTCATCACCATCGGAGCACTCGGACGCTGACCGCCCAGGACACGTACCAAGTCGCTGCGCATGTCGCCGGCGCTCTGGTAGCGGTTGGCCGGGTTCTTGCTCATCGCCTTGAGAATGATCGAATCCAGCTCGCGCGGAATGTCGGGATTGATCTCCGACGGCGTCTGCGGATCTTCACGAACATGCTGGTACGCCACGGCGACCGGTGAATCACCCTTGAAGGGCGGCTCGCCCGTCAGAATCTCGAACAGCACACAACCGAGCGAGTACACGTCCGAACGCGCGTCGACCTGCTCACCTCGCGCCTGCTCCGGCGAGAGGTACTGAGCGGTGCCGATCACGGCGGCCGTCTGCGTCATCGGGCTCGACGCGTCGGAAATGGCACGGGCGATACCGAAGTCCATCACCTTCACGGCGCCGGCACGGTTGATCATGATGTTGGCGGGCTTGACGTCGCGGTGCACGATGCCGTTGCGGTGGCTGAAGTCCAAAGCGGCACAGACGTCCGCGATCACTTCCATCGCCTTGCGCGGAGCCATCGGCCCGGTGCTGCGCACGATGTCACGCAACGTGTCGCCGTCGACGTACTCCATGACGATGTACGGCAGCGGCCCGGCGTCGGTCTCGGCTTCACCGGTGTCGTAGACGGCCACGATCGCCGGATGGTTCAGCGCGGCAGCGTTCTGCGCCTCACGACGAAACCGCAAGTAGAACGTGGGATCGCGTGCGAGGTCTGCACGCAGCACCTTGATCGCGACGTCGCGGCTGAGTCGGAGGTCGCGCGCCAGGTGAACCTCGGACATTCCGCCGAAGCCGAGAATCTCACCCAGCTCGTAGCGGGAGGAGAGATTGCGGGGTGTCGTCATTGGTCTTGTCCTAGCGGTTCTTCAGCGTCTCCGGGATCCGCCAACGGCTCAGTGGTCGTTGTGGTCGTCGTTGTCGTCGTGGTGGTGGTTGTGGTCGTCGGAGTTGTTGTGGTCGTGGTCGGCGTTGTCGTGGTGGTTGTCGGCTCGGTCGTTGTGGTCGTCGGCCGAGTCGTCGTTGTTGTCGGCTCGGTGGTCGTCGTCGTCGGCCGAGTCGTCGTGGTGGTGGGCTTGGTCGTCGTGGTGGTCGGCAACGTCGTGGACGTGACGACGGGCGGCGTCGGGTCGCTCGGACCGTCGGTCGCGATCCAGACTCCGCCGATGATCAACGCCAACAGGATCAATCCGCCGCCGGCCCACGCCACGGCCTTCTGTCCACTGGTCAGTCCGCCGGCTGCCGCGTCGTCCGCAGCAGCGGCGCCCGTCACCGGGCCCGCGTACGTCGGCGGCATGACCTGCGTGGCACCCGTTGCCGGCAACGCGCTCGCGGCACCGGTAGCGAGCAGACCGGGCGGCGGTGGACGTCTCCCTGCCCGAACGGCTGCAACGGCGTCGGCGAACTCGCCGCCACTGGCGTAGCGGCCGGCCGGATCCTTGGTCAACGTGATGTCGATGAGCTCGCGGATGTTCGGCGGCAGGTCGGCCGGCATCGGCGCCGGGGTTTCCTGCACGTGCTTCATCGCGACGGTCAGCGCGCCGTCACCGGTGAACGGGCGTCGACCCGAAAGTGCTTCGTATCCGACGATTCCCAGCGAGTACACGTCACTCGCCGCGGTCGCGTCCTGACCGAGAGCCTGCTCGGGCGCGATGTACTGGGCGGTGCCCATCACCATTCCCGTGCGCGTGACAGGTGAGTTCTCGACGGCCTTGGCGATGCCGAAGTCCGTGATCTTCACCTGGCCAGTCGGCGTGATGAGGATATTGCCCGGCTTCACGTCGCGGTGCACGACACCGGCGTCATGTGCGACCTGCAGGGCGCGGCCGGTCTGCTCGAGCATGTCGAGGGCATGCGGAACCGCCAGGCGGCCGACGCGTGCCAGGACAGCGTTGAGCGGTTCACCGTTGACGAGTTCCATCACCAGGTACGCCGTGGAATCACCCGAGCTGTCGCGGGTCTCGCCGTAGTCGTAGATTCCGGCGATACCGGGATGGTTGAGCTGTGCGGTGGTGCGGGCCTCGAAGCGGAAGCGCTCCAAGAACTCCGGATCGGAAGAGAACTCGGACTTGAGTACCTTGACGGCGACGCGACGGTTGAGCCGGGAGTCGGTGGCTTCCCACACCTGACCCATCCCACCGGTGGCGATGAGACGGATCAATCGGTAACGATCGGCGATCAAAGCGCCGTTGTTCAACGCCACGGTTCAGCCCCCTTGGATTCCGGCTGCGATGACTGCACGACCGATCGGCGCAGCAACCGAGCCACCGGTAGCGGCAAGTCCGCGGTCACCACCGTTCTCGACTATGACGGCCACGGCGACCGTCGGATTCTGCGCCGGTGCAAAAGCGATGTACCAGGCGTGCGGCGGAGTTTCCCGCGGGTTCACGCCGTGCTCCGCGGTACCGGTCTTGGACGCGATCTGAACGCCGGGAATCTTGCCGTCGCCGCCGGTGAAGTTCTCCGAGCCGATCATCAGATCGGTCAGCGTTGCCGCAACTGCCGGCGAGATCGCCTGACCCATCGAAACCGGCGACGGTGTACTGAGATCGGTCAGATCCGGTGCCTGCAACTGGGAGATCAGGTTGGGCTGCATCCGCACTCCACCGTTGGCGACGGTCGCGGCGATCACTGCGTTCTCGAGCGGGGTCACCGCGACGTCACGCTGGCCGATGCTGGTCTGGCCGAGAGCCGCGTCGTCGGAGATGTCGCCGACCGTGCTGTCTGCAACCGGCAGCGGGATCGCGGGAGTGTTGGGTCCGATACCGAAGGCGCTGGCCTCGTCCTTGATGGCGTCGGCGCCGTCTTTGATGCCCAGTTCGACGAACGCCGTGTTGCACGAGCGCGCAAACGCGTCGCGCAACGACGCCGTCGGGTTGGGGCCGCACGTGCTGCCGTTGTAGTTCTCGAGGGTCGTGCTGGTGCCGGGCAGCGTGATCTGCGGCGCCGCGGTCAGCTGGTCGTCCGGGGTCGCACCGTTGCCAAGAGCTGCGGCCGTGGTGAGCACCTTGAACGTCGAGCCGGGAGGGTAGGTCTGCGAGATAGCGCGGTTGACCAACGGATCGTTGGGATCGGCATTGAGCTCGTCCCACGCCTTCGTGGTTTCGGCGCCGTCGTGGCTGGCAAGCAGGTTCGGGTCGTAGCTCGGAGTGCTGACCATCGTCAGGATGCGTCCGGTGCTCGGCTCGATGGCGACGACGGAACCGGTGTAGCCCTTGCTGGTCAGCTGGTCGTAGGCCACCTGCTGCATGGCCGGATTGAGCGTCGTGACGACGTTGCCGCCGCGCGGATCGCGTCCGGACACCAGGTCGAAGAAGCGCTGACTGAACAGCCGGTTGTCCGAGCCGTTGAGAATCGGATCTTCGGTGCGCTCGAGGCCGGCGCTGCCGTACTGCATCGAGTAGAAGCCCGTGACCGGTGCGTACGGGTACGGATTCGGATACTCGCGCAGGTACTTGTACCGGTCGTCGGTGGCGCGGGAGGCGGCAAGCACCTGACCGGAAGCCGAGATCTGACCTCGCTGGCGTGAGTACTCGTCGAGCAGCACCCGCGAGTTGCGCGGGTCGGCTCGCAGGTCGTCAGCTTTGATGACCTGTACGTACGTGGCGTTGGCGAGGAGCGCGACGACCATCACCATGACGGCCATCGCGACGCGGCGCAGTGGAGTGTTCATACGCGCGGCATCATCTCGGTATTGGCGTCAGCGATTGGGGGCGGACCTTTCTTCTTCGTCACTACCGGCGCACGTGCCGCGTCCGAGATCCGGACGAGGATGGCCAGCAGTAGGTAGTTCGCGAGCAGCGACGAGCCGCCGTACGACATGAACGGTGTTGTCAGACCCGTCAGCGGGATCAGCTTGGTGACGCCGCCGACGACGACAAAAATCTGGATCGCGATCGTGAACGACAGACCGGCGGCGAGCAGTTTGCCGAAGCTGTCGCGCACTGCCAACGCAGTACGCAGGCCGCGCACGATGAGAAGCAGGAACAGCATCAGCACAGCGGCCAGGCCGATCAGGCCGAGTTCTTCGCCGATGGTCGCGATGATGAAGTCCGTCTTCGCGAACGGCACCTGGTTGGGTCGACCACTGCCCAGACCTGTTCCGGCGATACCACCGGTGGCCAGGCCGAACAGCGATTGCGAGATCTGATACCCGGTGTTGGCGTAGTCGCCGAGCGGGTCCAGCCAGGTGTCGACGCGCACGCGTACGTGACCGAACATCTTGTAGGCGAAGAAGAATCCTATGGCGAGCAGTCCGCCGCCGATCACCAGCCAGCCCACACGTTCGGTCGCGATGTAGAGCATCACCAGCACGGTGCTGAAGAGCAGCAAAGACGTACCGAGGTCGGTTTCGAAGACGAGCACGCCCACCGAGACGATCCAGGCGAGCAGGATCGGACCGAGGTCGCGGGCACGCGGAAAGTCCATGCCCAGGAAGTGTTTACCGGCCGAGGTGAACAGGTCGCGCTTGGCGACGAGCACCGACGCGAAGAAGATGATGAGCAGGATCTTCGCGAACTCACCTGGCTGAATGCTGAATCCAGGCAGGCGAATCCAGATTTTTGCGCCGTTCACGCTCGAGAACTTCGCCGGCAGGATCGCGGGAATCGCCAGGAACACCAGGCCTGCGAGGCCGAGTGTGTAGCTGAACCGCGCCATCAGGCGGTAGTCCTTCAAGAACACGAGCAGCAGCACGAAACCGGTGATCGCCAGTGCAGTCCACATGACCTGCTGGTTCGCATCCGGTGACGGTGCCTCGACGCCGTTGTAGAGCGCTGTCTGTTCGTCGGCGAGGTCGAGTCGGTGGATGAGCACCAACCCCAGGCCGTTGAGCAGGGCGACGATCGGGAGCAACAGTGGATCGGCGTAAGGCGCATACCGCCGAATTGCCAAGTGCGCGATCAGGAACAGGCCCGTGTACGCGAGCGCGTACTTGGCCAGATCGAGAGTGATCTTCTGTTCCTGGCTCGCCTCGACGAGCAGAAGCGAGACCGTCGTGATGATGACGGCAAAGCCCAGGAGCAGCAGCTCCATGTTTCGACGAGTCGACTGGACCGGCGCCGGGGCAAAACCTCCGGGCGGACTCGGAAAAGCCGTCCCCGCAGCTGCGTTGGACGACATCAGTTGACCGTCCTGCAAGTCTGACCGGGAATGTCGGTCGGCGTCGGCGTCGGCGTAGTCGTGGGTGCTGCCGTCGTCGGCGCAGCAGGCTCCCCGGGCGGTGCGGGGGGCGGCGTGGTCTCCGGTGCCGGCGGGGGAGTGGGCGTGGCCGTCGTCGTCGGAACCGGCTCACAACGAGGCAGCAGATCGCCGCCGATGAGACGGATCATCTGGCTCTGCGCATCCTCACGCTTGCCGGACGGCAGCCCGGCGCGCACCTGCTCCTGCGCCGACGGCTGCAGATCCGTCACTTCGAGGATGTTGCAGTTGCTGGGAATCGCGTCGGGGGAGACGAGGGTGAGGACGTCGTCGTCGCCGACGCAACCCACCAGATCCGCGTCCTGCAGCGAGTAGCCGAGCACCGAACCGGGGATTCCGCGCAACACCGTCACGCGGCCGTTGTCTTCGCCGACGTAGTAGTTGTTGCGGATGACGGCGCGGCCGATCACGGCGCCGACGCCGACCAGTGCGATCAGCACCACGGCGAGGACCACCCACCACAGCCGGTTCCGCTTCTTCTTCGGTTCCGGTTCGGGTTGGGAGACAACTCGCTTGGGCGTCGCGCGCGGCGGACGCATGGCAGCGGCGCGGCCGGCAGCGGTGTTGGGGGGAGGGGCGTCCTCTTCCTCTTCCGTCGACGCGGCGCCCGCGACGATGGGATGCGACTGGCCGTAGTCGAGGTCGATGACATCGGCGACGACGACGGTGACATTGTCGGGACCGCCGCTGCGCAGCGCCAATTCGATGAGACGGTCGGCGCACTGCTCCTGCGAGCCCTCGCGCATCGTGTTCTCGATGGTCTCGTCGCTGACCACGTCGGAGAGGCCGTCGGAGCAGAGCAGGTAGCGATCGCCGGCGCGGGCTTCGCGCACGGTGAGCGTCGGCTCGATCTCGTTGCCGGTCAACGCCCGCATGATCAGGGATCGCTGCGGGTGCGTGTGTGCCTGTTCGGCGGTGATCCTGCCCTCGTCGACCAACGACTGCACGAAAGTGTCGTCGCGGGTGATCTGCGTCAGGTGGTCGTCGCGCAGAAGGTAGGCGCGCGAGTCGCCGATGTGCACGAGACCGAGCTTGCTGCCGGAGAAGAGGATCGCGGTGAGCGTGGTGCCCATGCCGTCGAGTTCGGGTTCTTCCTCGACGTGATCGGCGATGGAATCGTTGCCCTCGCGGGTGGCTGCCTCGAGCTTGCCGAGCAGATCCTCGCCGGGCTCGTCGTCGTCGAGATGCGCCAGGGCGGCAATCATCAACTGCGACGCGACCTCACCGGCCGCGTGTCCGCCCATGCCGTCGGCCAAAGCCAACAGGCGTGCACCGGCGTACACGGAATCTTCGTTGTTGGAGCGCACGAGACCGCGGTCGCTGCGCGCCGCGTAGCGGAGAACAAGGGTCACGGGCGTAGCTCGATTACCGTCTTGCCGACGCGAACCGGAGTGCCCAGCGGCACGCGCACCGCAGTGGTGACCTTGGCGCGGTCCAGATAGGTGCCGTTGGTCGAACCGAGATCCTCGACGTACCAATCAGCTCCGCGCTGCGAGAGCCGCGCATGGCGCGTCGACGCGTAATCGTCGGTGAGAACGAGCGTCGAATCGTCGGCGCGGCCGATCATGACTGGCTGAGAACCCAGGGTGATGCGGGTGCCGGCGAGGGCGCCCTGCGTGACCACCAGGTACCGAGGCACCTTCGCCTTGCCCAACGAGGGCAGGACCTTTCCGGCGCGGGTGTACCGCGGCGGAACCCTGACCCCGGAGCCGGCATAGATGTCGGAGCGGAGAGTGCGGAGGACTGCCCAGACGAACAGCCACAGTAGGAGCAGGAAGCCCGCCCGTGTGAGTTGCAGAATCAGGCCCTGCACGGCTGTCCACCTCCTTCTATGGCTCGAGCCCCGCCGCAGCGGGGTTCGAGCATTGTCGACTGGCAGCATCATAGGGGGCTCTGGGCCCCGAAGATCACGATACTGACAGCCGCGTGACGGCGGCGCGCCGACGGACCGCCGAATGTTCGATTGTTATCGGAAAAATCCTGGCGTCCGTTTCTCAGCTCAGAGAATGCGAACCAGAATCTCCGAGTGACCTGCACGAATGATGTCGCCGTCTGCCAGCTGCCAGTCCTGGACCGGTGCTCCGTTGACGGTGGTGCCGTTCGTGGATCCCAAATCGGACAGCATCGCGGTGCGGCCGTCCCAACGGATGTCGATGTGGCGACGTGAGACGCCGGTGTCCGGGAGGCGGAACTGAGCTTCCTGGCCGCGGCCGATGACATTGCTGCCGTCGCGAAGCTGGAAGTGGCGTCCGCTGCCGTCCTCGAGCTGCAGGGTTGCCGTCAGGCTCTGGGCTGTCGGTGCGTAACCGCCCTGCGGCTGGGCGTAGCCCTGCTGCGGGTAGGCCTGCGTCTGCTCGAAGTTGCCGCCCTGCTCGTAGCCACCCTGCTCGTACGGCTGCTGTGTGTACGCCTGCTGGTCGTAACCGCCCTGCTGGTAGCTCTGCTGGTCGTAGCCCGGCTGATCGTAGGACTGGCCGTTGTACGGCTGCTGGTAGCCCTGCTGGTCGTAGCCGCCCTGCTGGTAGCCCTGCTGGTCGTACCCACCCTGGTACGCCTGCTGGCCGTAGCCCTGCTGGTCGTACGGCTGCTGCTGGTAACCCTGCTGGTCGTAGCCGCCGCCCTGCTGGTCATACCCCTGCTGGTCGTAACCGGCCTGCTCGTACGGCTGCTGCTGGTTCGGGTACGCCTGCTGGTCGTAGCCACCCTGCTGCTGGTTGTAGCCCTGCTGGTCGTCGCCCGTGCGGTAACCGTCGCCGCGGTCGTAACCGTTCTGGTAAGGCGCTTCCTGGCCCTGCGGAGCGGCATAACCGCCGTCGTCGTGGGAGTACCCGTTCCGTGCCGGCTGCTGCGGTTCGGGCTGGCGACCCGCCGGTTCGCGGCTTGGTTCGTAGCCTGAGTTCTGCGTCATGGGGCCGGCTCCTGGTTGTGACGGGACTGGATTGGAAACAGGGGGAACAATCGGTGCGGGTCGCTGAGGCGGCCGTTGTGGAGGCCGCGACGAAACCTGCGGAACATGCGACGGCGGTGATGCCTGCTCGGCGTCACCATCCGGGTCGACGGTTCCGCGGGTGCGGAACTGACCGGTGTGGAGCGTAGGCGAAGGCTCGAAAGTGACCGAGATGTCGCCGTACGTCTGCCAACCCTGATCGCGGATGAAATCCTGCAGGTGTCGGCTGAAAGCTTTGGTCGTCAGTTCGCGATCAGCTGCCAACTCTTCGTGATCGGAGTTGTTGATGGTGATCACGTAGTTGTTGGGGGCGAGAAGGATTCCGCCGCCGAGGTGCTCGACGCGGTCACGTGCCTCCTGCTGGAGCGCCGCCTCTACTTCCTGCGGCACAACACCACCACCGAAGACCCGCGCGAATGCGTCGCCGACAGCTCCTTGGAGCTTTCGTTCGAAACGCTGCACGATGCCCATCGGGCCCTCCTCTCGCCTCGCATCTACGACGGCAAAATGCTCGGCAAGTAGCGCCGGCACCGCCTTGTCGCGTGTCGTCCAAACTGCTGTACAGGTTCCACGGTACTGTCAAATGTCGCTTCGGCAGTACCTGGCCGCTGTTTCAGCATGGTATCGGTTCTGGGCTTTCGGGTGCTCGGTGTTCATCGATTCGTGCCCTGAGCTGCACGAATAGAACTTTCAAAGTTTGTCGTGATAATGTTTCGGCGTTGCTCGGGCGAGTGGCGGAATGGCAGACGCGCTGGCTTCAGGTGCCAGTGTCCTTCGGGACGTGGGGGTTCAAGTCCCCCTTCGCCCACCACAAGACGAGGCCACGAACTCACAAGAGTTGGTGGCCTCGTTTTTTGTTGTCGGCTATCTGGCCGCAGCCTGAATGAAGCTCAGAACGAAGTCCAATGCGGTGCCCGCAAACGGGTTGCCGACTGGTTGAGTGGCCGCGGCGGGCGCAGTGATCTGAGGGTTCATCATCCCTGGCGGCAGTGTGCCGGGTGGGAGATTGATGATGGCGTTGATGTCGTAGATGGTGTTGTCGGGACCGTTGGTCACCGAGAACGAGATACTGCCGAAGTCGACGACTGGACTATCGGCTGATGCAGTACCAACTGGGCTGCCGAAGGTGATCGCGGCAGCGAGCGCGCCGACACCGAGGGCCGCGGTGGTCCGGGACAAACGAGTAGGTGTTTCGAGTCCATTCACAGATGTGCTCCCTTTCGTGTTGACAGCATCCCTGCACGGGACGTCGAGCAGCGGGGAGATTGCAACCACTATCGAGGAAGATAACGGACATTCACCCCATGGCGGGGTGGTTCGGCACGAAGTGCTTGGCCAACGGATCTGAGTCGATTCTCAAGTCGAGCGAGTACTGCGCGCGAATTTTCGCGTGAACGAAGGCCCTGTATCGACTGGTAGATTCCGAATCGTCCATCGCGGCAGGCTGATCGAACAACTCGCTGGCTCTGGGCACCACGTTCGGCGCGGCCACGTCAGGCCTGGCGCCCGGCCACGAAGTTCTCGTCATCGCTCGCTCCGATCTGTTGCCCACTTGCGAGAAGTGCCTTTCCGAACCCAACGGCAGGGTCTGACTTTCCTGGCCCAAACTTCTCGGAATTGGCCAAAACGTATCTATTTACGAAATGAGATTGGCATCCTTTGCTTGAAAAGGGGCTCTTTCGAATCGAGAGCGCGATCTGGAGAGGATGGAGGAGTTCGTCGTAGGGGACGTGCCGCCACTGCTGCGGGAGTTCCTTGGCGGGGTGGATCAGCGAAATCACCATATGATGCGTCAGGTAACGGACACGTCCGAGCTTCTCGAACCTGTCCAGGTTCGAAATGGTGTGTAGCGTATTGACGATACCGAGCTTCAGACTCCTCCATGTCCTCGTTCATGTAGAGGTCCAAGCCGAGCCAGTCCCGTTCGACGATACATCCATAAAAGGAGCTGGAAATTTCCGCCGAATAGTTCCCCGCATTCAGGGGTGTGCTGAGCAGCCAGTACAGCATCCCGGTGTGAAATCCGTCTTGGTCCGAGGCGGACAGTTGGTACAGGGGGTCCTGTGCCAAGACCTCGACGACATCGCCTTTTTCTAGTGTCATTTTTCCGCTTTCACGTTGACCTTTCGTTGACTGGCGACTCATGTGCGGCGGTACCGAATTCGTACAGTATGGGGATCGGCTGGGTCCGATGCGGTGGTCGTCGCTATCGGAGTTTCTGCGGGGCGTCGGTGCGGGCGCCAGTATGTCTGCCAGTTGGCAAGGTCGTAGTCGACGAGGACCCTGATCATGTCGGATCGGTGGGTTCCCCGCCGCCTTTGACGAACTCTTATACAACGCTCGGTATTCCGACTGCATCAGGATGTCGTCTCAGAGCCGTAAGGCGGTGGCAGTTCTGAGGGAGGGTCCGGTCGGGCCATCAATATGATCGGATTCCGCCCGGGAGCAGGGCCCGAGGTGGCCGCTCACCGCTTTTCCATTCGTACGACTGTTATTTACAGATTTTCGCGATCTCGGCGTAGACATCGTCATCAAGACTCGTATGGTGCGCGATCTTGTTGCGCGCGGCCACCAGTGTTCTGAGTAGGGCCCCGTCTTCCCTGCCGAAATCGACCCGACCCCAGGTGTGTGCATTGAGCATGGGGCCTAGCTCGAGGAGATCGGAAAATTTGGTGGTTTTGGCGACTTCGTGTGAGGTAGAGATTTTCTCGAACCGTTTGGCCAGAAATTGGCGTCGAAGTTCGAACTGTGGCATAAGGATTCGCGCCTGAGCGTTCCAGAATCGACGATCAACAACTCGATCGAATTTCTCGTAGCGAGTACTCACATGGATGCGGCCATTCCATGCGTTCACCTTCCCTTCGTTCCATGCCTTCCGGAGTTGGTGCGCCGGCCTGTCGACGGCGTGGGCACGTTCGAGTGCATACAACTCTTTGTCGTCGAGGGAGAACGTTCTCCCTTCAGCCTGCTCCGAGATCGTCTTCGCGAGGATGGACGGGACGTCGGACGAACCCCACGCTCTGGCGCAGTCAGGCACGAGATCGATCTCCCACCCGATGGTCTCCGAGAGCATTGCACGGCGCAGCGGAGTGACCTCCTGGTCTGCGAGTTCGAGATCGACACACAGTTCCGAATCGAGTAATCCGACAACTCCCCACCACCACAGGACTGCCAGGTGCGGTGCGTGTTCCTTCTCCAACAGCTCGATATCGACGTCCGATTCACGGACGAGGAAGACAAACGTGGGACGATCGTGAGGATCCATCGACGATCCGTGAACCAGTCGGAGCCAGTAGCGGACGTCGTCAGAGAGGTCGACGTCCCACGCTGCCACGAGAACTGACTTGCCGCGGGCATCGTCATGGTGCAAGTATGCCTGCCAACGGTTGACGCGGTCGCCGTTCTGCAATGGTTCGAGGAAGTCGGCCGCGACTGCGACTGCGTCCGGAATCGAGTCGTTGTGGTCGCGTAGAGTCTCGACATCGAGTGACTGGTGAACACAGCCGGAAGCAACGAGCCCATGGCGGAGCTGCTCCGCCAGGCCCGACTCTACAGATGAATCCGGAACGGCGATCAGTACGCTGCGTCCGTCGTCGACTGCGCGGTCGACCCTTGCGCAGAACCGGCGAACTCCCGGAAGGTCTGACAGCGACCGGTCGTTGTTACGCATCGGCCACCTCGATCGCCTTCAACGACCGGTGGACGACATCGTTGAGAACAATCCCTTCGGAGCGCTCGGCGACGATGGAGAGCACGCTGAATCGGCCGATGACGTCGGACATATTGTCGACGCTGGTCGCGAGCAATTCGACGAGAGTGTGCAGGTCGATGACATCGCCGACCTCGGCGATGTCCGCCCACGCGGTGAGTAGCGTGAGGTCAGCGGCATCGACCACTCCGGCGTCAGAGAGGAAGGTGCTGGCTTCGTCGCTGTTGGCAGGGAACTTCGATGCCTCTATGATCGCATCGGAAACTGCTGTGCCCATTCGGATTTCGTCAAGGTAGCGCTCACACAGTGAGGGCCAGCCGCCGCTAACTCGCACAAATTCTTCTCTCTGTGCTGGATTGGTAATGGGACTGTCTATGGTCGCGCGCACTGTTTCGACCGTCCACAGTTGGAGCGGCACAACCTCGACACCGAGCGCAGCGAGTTCGCGGCTGACCGAAGCGCCGAAGCTGCCTAGTAGGACGCCGCGCCGGCCGATGTTGGCTTTTTGTGCGGCACCGATCCTTTCGACAATTTCCTCCAGATGCTCGGGGGCATCGGTGGCGTTGCACACGACCAAGGGACGTTTCGCGATTGTCCCTGCCGCTGCGCGTACCAGTTCTTTGGATTCTTCGGCCGAGATCAGGTCCAGGCCGTACTCGTAGCCTTCCGCGCAGGAAGTTAGCAGAGCTTGTACGGATCCGATGCCCAGTGCTGCGCTACCGATGATCGCGAATGTGTACTGGTCGCGGCCGATACCGGTGCGCTTGGGCATCACCCTCGAAAGTTCATGCTCGGTAAGGGGACTGTACTTCTCGCTACCGCGTGACGCGCTCACCCTGCGACGAGAAACCCTGGCGTTGTACTGAAGTGGGAGCTCAAATCGTCCTTCCAGCAACTGATTTTCGATGGTGTCCCGGTCCCCGAGCATGTGAACCACATTGGGTGAACGCATGCCGTAATGCCTGTCGTTTCCGCGGACCAACACTCCCAGACCTACCATCTCGTCCAGATAGACAGACAGTTCGTCTTCGCTCAACGACTCGAACCCACCGGACCAGTACACGCGGCAGTGTTCGAGGATCTCGCCCTGTGAGTAGCGATTCTCGAAACCGTTGTCGAGGCCGAGTAGCGCGATGACCATCGAAACGACGAAATAGCGATCTTCGAGCTGGATGGTCAGTCGGAATCGTTCTGCGATGAAGTCTCGAACATTTTTGCTGGTGATGACATGATCGACATCCGCGGTCCGAACGATGTACGGGGGCTCTGATGCGAGAACCCTGTGCGAACGCAGATATTTGTACAACTCGTCGCACACGATCTGCACCAGTCCTGCATGATCGTTGGTGAAAGCAAGCAGTCGCCACACCAGATCCAGAGACTCGAACTGGTAGCCGAGCGCCTTGAAGGGACGAACGACGAGTTCCCACGCTTCCTGGGTATTCAGCGGACCGACCAGAATGTCTTCACCACCGTGCGCGAGAGGCGAATTGGGGGTATCTGCGATGCGCTGCACTTGATGCAGACCGGCGAAGACAGGTTTGAAGCGGCGATGAGTCTCGTCCATCATGCCCTTGAGTGCTGCCAGATTCGGAAATGATGCCGACCGATTCTCGACCATTCGTTCCCGAGCCTCGTTCTGGAGGAACGCATCAGTCTCGTCGCACAACAGCAGAATCCTGCGGTGCGGATCGGCGTCCAGCCATTCGCGGATCTTCTTCCCGATCGCGTCCGGTTTAGTCGAACTGTTGGAGGTCGGGATGATCTCTTCATCTTGAAGACGATTGCGCAGGACTGTCCACAGATGCTCGGGTTGGTTCTCTTCGCCGATTCGCTCGACCTTGAAGTCAATGTAGATCGCGAGGTGGTTCTCGATGCGGTTGAAGTCCCGCTCGATGCGGTGCAGCAGAGCGGATTTTCCGAGTTGGCGACCACCGTAGACGAAGATACTTCCGTTCAGGGAGATGATCTGATCGATCTCTTCGACGCGGCCGACGAACAATTCATCCGGCACGTCACCCGCAACTCGTGGAGCCCAGTGCGGAAAGATCGAGAACGGCAGCGAGATTCGTTGAAGGGAAGTGAACTTGTTGTTGCCCTCCATCGCCATGTAAACCATAGTGGGCGTGTCGATGACGAGCGCTGTGACTTTCTTCTTCTCGGCGGCTGCGCGGATCTTCTTTCTGTCGTCCCAACTCAGGACCCCGGGGTACAACATCAGGGACGCATCACGGCGCTCACCGGTCGGGATCATGTCGAATACAGATTCAACGGAGTTCTCCGCCGGTAAGACATAGACGGCATACCCTTTGCGCCGGGTACTGCTGCCGAGAGCGGCTACGTACGAGCCTCCGTTCGGAGTTGCCTTGACGAGGAACTTGCCCACACGGTTCTGATTGCGGTTCGTCTTGTCTGCGACGGGAATTTGAGGATCCTTGTCCAACCCGAGTAGTTGGAGAATGCTCGGTAGTAGTCGTATCCATTCGGAGGGTTTTCGAGTTCGTTGCCCTTGATTCCATGATTTCAGCGCGGTCACTGTCGGATCCGATAGTGCGCTGCCGAGACGTTTCTGCGTGATTTCGAGTGCATTGGTCGAGGTGCGGTCCCACGACTCCAGTAGCGCATGGAATCCCAACAGTTCAGTCAGTCCGCTGTCTTCCGCCGGAGGCAATGAACGTCCGCTGTCGTTGGAGATGATTGACATGAATTCGCGGGCGGTGATGAAGTCGTTCTGGTCGACCAGGGTCCGAATCCGCTCTCCATCGTCAGGAGCGATGCCGAGCGTCAGATTGAGCTCGTTGAGGCTGTCGAGCAAGTGCATTCGGCCTACATCCCACAAGGTGTCCAGTTCGTCGGCGATCGTCAGTGCCCTGTTGGATGCGACATCGAACCGATCGTCGAGGACTGTTGACAGGCCGGTGATTCGGCCCTCGATTCGGGCACGGTCCACTGGGTCGACCTGAGTGTGCGTTTGCATCCGCAACAGATCAGATTGCAATCCCACTGTCTGCGTCTTGATCCGGTCACGCCAATCTCGTTGAGCGGTTCGCAGTGCCAGCATGCTGTCGGTGTCGCTGCGAACCTCTCCTGCAGCGATCAGGTTTCCGCGTTCGAGATATGCCTGGAACAGGTCATTCTCCGAACGAGGCTCCAGTAACTCGCGCGTCATCATGTACCCGGAGATCGGGCTTTTGACAGGAAGATTGAAGTGCTCGTCACGAATTGCGGATACAGCGGGCAGGGAAGAGACGAATTTCAATTGATCGAAGGTTTGTACCACATCTGCGGTAGGTCCTTCGCCGGAAACAAGCCAGGTGCGGAACCGCTCGAGAACGGCAGTTCCCAGTCCGCCGTCGAGTTCAACCTGCGGAAGATTGTGGACAACATCGCGCATGTCCTCCACATGTGGCCCGATCTTATGAGCCTGTTTCGTCGTTGACTCTGCGACGGCGATCGTTCGGTCCAGAAGTTGCGCAACTTCACCGATCCGGCCGGCAAGGTTCTCGTAGGCTTTGGAAACAATCGGAGCCTTCTTCTGCTTTCCACCGTAAAGAGCGCCATCATTTCGATCGATCAGCTTTCGGGGATCGTTCAGAATCAGCCGACATGTGCGGAGTTTGTCGATGTCGCTGTCTCCGTCGGCCCATGCGGCCACAGCATCGAGGGCACATGCGAGGTCACCTCCGGGATTCATCATGTACCGCAAAACATTGCTGGCACGTTGAAACTTGTTGTTGCGCTTGGGAAGGGTAACTCGAAGATTCTCAGATTCACGCTTCATCACGGCTGGCGGAACCGTCGAATTCTGGACAGTCTTGTTCTCCCAACGATGTTGATAACCATCGGCGACTGCGTCGCGTAGCGCCCGTCCAGCTTCGCGCCACTGTCCGGGAAGTACTTCCAATGACTCTTCTGTCAGCTGCCAGTACTGCTCGCGCCCGAACTGCAAACAGGTACGCAGAACACCGACAACCGTCAGCAACACCGCGTCGGTCCCTGGCGCCTGCAATGTTTCTACGATGGACGCGGCGTTGCGTCCCAGCATCTCGTACGGATCGGTGCTGACAATCGACAGAGAGAACGCTTCGGAACAGAAGTCGAGCGCTCGGATTACTTCATCCTCGAGGTCGGAAGCAGCGGCGACCGCGCTCGCCGAAGCCCATTGGTTACGGCCGATCAGGACAGCCAGGTCCGCTTCGATTAGTACGTCACGGTGGTCGACGCTAACCCTGTGATCGTCTTCGGCTGGGGTGAGCTCAGCGGCGGCGGACTGCGTGGGCAGGGGGACTTCGTGCGAGGCAGGGGCGGAATTTTCACTCTCCTCTACCTCGTCCTCAACGGCTCCGTGAGGAGTAGCAGCGGCGCCGCTGCTGGTGACTTCTGGAGTCGCATCGGCGACTTCATTGCGGTCAATTTCGGGAGGTACGCCGGGGGCGCTGACTGGATTTGATTCGGCAGAGTCAGAGGAATCCGGATCGAGGTCGTTGGCGTCATCAGACTCATCGTCGGCGTCGACGGAAATTGCAGGGGCTGCGGCGGATTCGGTAGCGGGACTATCACTGTCAGCGTTGTCGGCTGAATAGTCGAACTCCGATTGTCCATCGACTTCAACTCCTCCAACTTTATGCGCATACGTCACCTCGTCGATTTCGTGAGTTAAATCTGCGATCCGTCGATCAACGAACCCCCGATAGCCCTCGTCCGAGTCGTACAACTCGTCATCGCGTTTGTCTTCGAACTGGGTCAGCTTCACGTTCAGTTCCTCGAGCAACTCACGATGTTCTGCATTCGACTCCTCCTCCTCTCTCACTCGATCAACTTCGGCTTCCAAAACGTCGAGGCCACCGCTGGTGAACTGCACGTCCCCGTGCAATCCACAGGCGAATAGAGTCAGAGTGTCATTCCACGATTCGATGAGGTTCGCGAGATCCGAGTCGATCAGCTGAGCATCGTCGATATCGGCGGACGCCGCCTCGAAGGCTTGGATTATGTCTGAGGCGGTCGAACGTAATTGATCGAGGATGGCGGTCAATTGCTCGCTGGTGGCTTTGGTTCCGGCGCCTGCGACACTCGACTTCGACTCTGCTGAATCGCCCAGAAGGACCAATCTCGTGTCTCCCTCGAAGTGGTCCTCGTCGCATGTCACAGTCTCAGTCACTTCCGATAGTTCGGGAAAGGTCCAATTCAGGTCGGGCGGGGCGATCAGATGGCAGAACTTCACGTAGTCAGGACCAAGATGTTTCGCTGTACAGTCCAGAAAGTCTCTCCAGCCTTCTGGACTGTCAGGGATTCCGGCGTCGCTGAGGAGCCCTTCCTTCGCAAGGTGATCGGCCGCTACCTTCACGAAGGGCAAGAGCATCCCGGGTAGCTGACCCACAGATCGCCTGTTCGGCGTTCGTACCCAGCGGATCCGTTGGCGTACGTCATCGCGGACCGATTTGGTAGGCATTTCATTTGGTGAAAGCTCCCAATACGTTTGGCATGCGATGTGCCATGACGTTTCCGGAATAGCAGACAGCCGCCTCCGGAGTATCGGGTCCTGCAATACGATCCGTGGTTGCGCAGTCAACGGACACGCTCCTCCCCTGTGTACAGTCGCGATACCGAAACTGGTAGTCCCACTATTGCGGACACTTCGGCCATTGTGGGACAAAGGGTAGATTACTTCGTGGGGGTCTCTGGTTGACACACTATTTACCGAATCGGTGGTTTTCGTCCCGTTGGAGGTCTTCGAACCGGTAGAAACACTCTTACCCGTCCTCTGACTACAAAAACGGCTCCACCGTTCTTGTTTCCCGGCCCGGCGATGCTCGCTGATGGGGCGAGCGCCGAACTCGGCATTCCGATCAGGATCAGCCGTAACTCCGATCTCGTATTCTCACCGAAGATATACCTGCACCGACTAGTGGCGGACCTGTTCGTGTGGCATATCCACGCTGCCAGTCGGTGGGCCGACTATGTTGGCCGCGGCTGGGCGCACTACCTCGATGCGCGAAGCAACTCTCGAGTCAAAGGCAACTCGATGATCGCTAAACGGCACTGCCGTTGGAGAGGGCGATGGCAAGTGGCTCTTTTGCAGCCTGGCTACGTCTGCTAACCGTCCCTTGCGACAAGCATTCTTCGGTCAGTGTGAAGAATCGCCAGGTTTCAACCAGTGCGACGGACATTCCATTCGACCGGTTCCGGATCCCCCTCACCGTAGGGGCAACGTCTCCATGCGTTCGCAGACACACACTCGACTTTTTCGCCGGCAGCTAAGTACGACGCGCTGGCGCTCAGCCACCTGACGTTCGGTCCGGGCCGATCATAGTTGTTGTGGTCGTGTCGTTGCTTGTTCAGCAGAACCGTCCAGAAGAGGTTGTAGCCCGCCTTTGCCAGCCGGTCGGTCAAGTCGCGCCGCATCACTAGCGTCGACGCCTCATCCATGCCGGCGGTTGGATCAAAGACTGCTAGCCCATCGGCGCCGTCCCAATGGAAGTCGTTCCCACGGCGTAGGTCGAGCAGGTCAAACACCATCCGGCTGGGGACATAACCAGTAGGTTCCTCGGTCCCGGCGCTCTCACGTGAGGTGCCAGTTCCGCCGTACCAGGCGATGGGCTGATACATATCTGTGGGTACCTCTTTCGCAACGCCGACGCTGCGCGGCTCAGCATTCCCATCAGCACAGTCCCAGTCCGGGCACCCGGGGTGTGCTGCGAGTAATCGGCTGTGCACGTCGGAGTTCTCCGACATCCAGCGGCCGTCCCAATCCTTCCCTACTGCCCAGGCCCGGAGTGCATCTGTCTTGTCGACGGGCACCAGGTATCCGCGGATCTGGATCCAAACATTAAGGTTGGGAGCCTTCAGTGCCTCGATCTCTGGTGGAAGCACCTGGGTCCAGTTACCGTGCCGAATTAGTGAGAGCCACTTGGTGCCGTCGGGTGCGACCAGGGAGATGAGGTCGAGTGGGTCGGGCACGCCTTGGAGGTCATGGGGGTAGTCGTCTACAACTTCGGTGGGAAATGTTGCGGGGACCGGTATGAACCAGACGCGTGTTTCGTCACTGGGATCTTTGAGACCACCCGGGGTCAGAACTGTTGGGTCGATGTCTCTATAGACGAGTTGTTCGGCATATTCGTACGGGAACGGGTCGTTTTCGCTCCATCGCTCCTGGAGCTTGTATTGGTCGGTGATACGCCCGAGGACCTCGTGGAGGCCAATCCACTGGTATTTCTTGCCGTAGCGCTCGACCGGTCCGTCGCGTCTGCCGCGGCGTCGACCACCCTCGAGATGCTCGAACCGTTCGGGTGTCCAGCCGAGGTTCGCAACACGGGTGAAGATGGCCCGGTCTGCGAGCGTACGAAGCTTCTTGTGGTCGGGGTGGTCGAAATGCTCCAAGGCAGGTTCGAGGATGTACCGGCCGAAGTCGCCGAGCATTCCGCTCAGGGAGTTCCAGATTGATGCGTACTTGTAGTCGGGTGCATTGGCCATCGACTCGATTGTTTCCAGAGACAGTGCATCCACTGGCCACTCGGCGCCGTACGGAGGCAACCAATCCGGTCCGCTCCAGCCGTATTCACGTGCGACTGCGGACGTGCGCCGCAGGTAGTCGCGGGTGAGGAGATGCACGGGGAAACCGTCGGCGACAAGCTCGACCGCAGCATCTGCAACCTGGCAGACCACCACAGGATCGGATGAACGAAGCGCGACAGCGCATACGGCTGCGGTGAGCCGTTCAACTACGTACGGATCATCGCACCCGCGGAACTGCCTGACCGCGGACGCGAAACCTTCCGGTCCACGCTCACCCACGCTAACGAGCGCCTTGGTCGTGCGGTCACGAACATTCCGGTCTGGTGTGCTCAGCATCCACCCCAAAATGAGTGTCGCCAAGCGGGCGACGTCCGGCAGCAGCGGTGAAGTATCACGTGTGGTCTTGCAGGGATGCCAGCCCCAGTCGAGCAGCATCTCCACCGCGTTTTCACTCCCGTGGGCACTAGACCTGATTAGCCATTCAGACCAAGTCGCGTCCCGCTCGGGCAACGGCTTCGACGACAGCAGCTTATGAGTCAACTCCGCGTTGACCGCATGCCCAGGGACGCATGCGACCCGAATGAGCTTTCCCCAGACCTCGTTTGTCCACTCATAGCGCTCAACGAGTTGCTCGACTAAACGAACCGTGCGGTCTGTCGTGTGCTGTGGCGCTCGCAGTGCGAGACTCTCCACAAATGCGTCGATTATTTCGTGGTCTGCACGATTCTCGTTGTCTATGAACAGGTCGATGACCTCGATTCCGAGCTTTTCCGGAGCGATGACTGCGAGCGCGCCGAAAGTGCCGCGTTCCTCCCAACGGTCATCCCCGATTGAGGCATACCATGCGGACAGATCCGTGGCAGAACGCTCAGCCAAAAGAATCGCACGCAGAACGTCCCCGAGGCGTTGGTAGCTAAAGGCGAAGTGGTTGTTGTAGGTACCCATCAGGACGCCCTCCCGCTGAAGACCGAGCAGGAGGCTCTTGGACCACGTACGGCCGGGAAGCAGTGATTCCGTGATTCGTTGTGCATCAGTGCGCTTGTACGGTCCAGGGCCCAGGGCCGCGAGTTCACGCACGGCCATCTGTACGAGGTCCGTTGCTTCGTCGTAATCGCAGCGCGTCGGAGCGGCAAGACGCTTGTTGACTGCCTCCATGAACGCGTTGCATACGGTGGTCAAACCTGCCGTACCCAGTGTGAAGCGAGTCGACCCCAATGTAGTGAGGGCTTCGCACGCAAGTTTGAGAAACAGCGGGTTGCCATACTCCGGGTTCAGAACCGGGAACGTCAGTCGTTCGAGTTTGTATTCGCGCGTGTACCGCTCGACGGCTTCGCTGGTGGCCTCGGCGAACCCGGGATGTTCAACCGTCGGGAATCCGTCCGCGTCACCCACCACGTGTTTGACGAACTCGGAACGACATGAGATTGCGAGCACGACGTTCGGGTGCCGCTTGACAGCGCCCTCCAAGACACGAAGTTCGTCGACCCACCGTTCGGCATTTGTCCCTTCGTTGACAGCATCCAGCATCAACATCGCGAAGTGGCCGGATGCCTCGCCAGCCGCGTCGAGTACTGCTAGGACATCCTCGAGACTTCCATCGAGCTGGACGAGCTCTCCGATTTGCGGAAGAAGCTTGTTCGAGTCAAAGTCCTGACCGAGCGCGACAAGTGTTGGCAGGCCCGCAGAGATTCGTCGACTCGCGACGTCGCAGAACAGGTGTGTCTTCCCGACACCAGCACGGCCGGTCATCAGTAGACGACCAGCCCTGGCCGCCTCAGTCTCAGGAGACATCAACAGCAAGCGCACCTCCCACAATGCTTCTCTGGCCTTCCTCACCGTGCCATAGAGGGATCCAGCTCTATCGGAGTAGTACCGGCCGTCCTTAAGATGGTGCTCCCGCAGCAGTCCGTGAACCACGTCGAGGTGAGTCTCAATCGCACCGAGTTCGTCTCCGATCTCAGGCAGTGGACCGGTAGTTCTCACTGCGGCCAGGAATCCCAGTAGAGCGGACTCGACTTTGTCCAAGGCTGCGATGCAGGACGCGATGCAGTCCTTGAACACGTCCTCGTCACCTTTAGGTGCGTACCAGCTATCACCTTGCGCTTTCCGGACGCCGGCTAACGCGGCCTGGACCTTCCGGACGTACCCGTCTGTACGTCCAAGTCCCTCCAGAGCCTGGACGGGCTCGACCTCGACATGGACGTTAGGGCTATATCGGCGTCCGGCCTTGGCAACAACGTCGTCGAGCCGCTGCTTCAGGCTGTCCGGGGACAGGACTGAAGCGTTGAACCAGTACCGCATCCGGCCTGCATGATTGGGCTTCGTCAGCTCGCTGACGAGCTCATGCGCACCCAGGTAAATGAAGTCGACCTTCATGCCGCGAGCAGCTGCGAGGCCCTCCCACTCTGCTTTCTTCTCGGTCCACTTGGTGTGGGCTGACTTCCTCGGCATCTCACCCGAGATGTCACCCGCGGGCAGGTCATACGGCAACGCCACGTAGTACCGCTTCAGAGCAGGCTCGCGGTCGAGGGCACGGAGAACTGAATCCTTGACCTGAGCGATCTCGTCCTTGTCGAACTTGAACAGATACTTGACCTGCCAGGCCCACACATCGCCGTTCGGCAGGACCCCCTTGCCCTCGCGTCCACCGTCAGGATTACCGAACCTGTGGAAGACCGCGCCAACGGGCCACTCGACTAAACCATCTCGAATGAGGATCGACGCCAGCTCCTCGAACGCGTCAGCTCGCGATGCCGGCGAGCCGTAGGGCCGTATCAGGTGGAAATCCACATCAGGCAATGCGGCGCCCGCGCTTGGCGTCATCACTGATCTCCGATCGCTTCCCGGCTGTCATTAAGTCCATTGATCGCTGGCACCCAGTGAGGCTAGTTGCATCCGTCTGGCGCGCTTATGCCGGCGGCTCTCGCATCAAGCCTTGCTCATGAGTGCCGCCTTCCGCTGTCTAGTTGTTACTCACAAATAGCCCGCGGGCTCCAGTCTCCAGTGGGAACGGTCCAAAAATATTCTCGATGAGGGGGTTATCGTCGATAATCCCAATAGGTGACGCAGAAAAGGGGTATGGACGACCACCGACAGAGTCGATATGTATTCGTGTCAAGCTTTCATAGGGTAGTGGACTTGGTTGAGAACTCGTCGTGGCGGCTACAAATGTGAAGGATCTCCATCATTTATCCAGAGAGGTATGGGCGATGGCATGTTCTTCGCGGAACCCTAACCACCAATGTATTGGTGGTCTACTGTCTTGAGGATGCCAAGAGATTGTGCGTGTTTCAACGATTTTTGTAGATGGTCTTTGATCATCTTGGTTCGTCGTTTCCGCCCGAACGTCTGAAGGACGGAGGTTTCCAACTGGTCGATCCCCATCGGACCTCCGCGAAGGAGGAACCGCGCGGCATTGGCGATCTCCACGGGACTGACCTCGACGAAAGGTCGATTGATAGAACTTGAATTTGGACGAAACTCTGTCCATGCAGCTCGATCGATGTGTGCTGGCCAGACAAATTTTTCGGAGTCGACTTCGCAATCGAGCATCTTGATCTGGTAAATGAGTTTTCGGGAGCGTGCGTCGTGTAGTCGAGACACCCCGAACGACTGCGCCGTGAGGCTTGCCAGTCGATCGAGCTGGATCGGGCCCTCGTATTCCACGATTTCGGCAGCAACAGCGCGAACCGCTTCCTTTGCAATCTTTTTGGGTAGTGCATCGAGAACGGTGATGTCGCCGACGGGAACAACTACCCACTGTTCGAATTCGAGTCGCTTCTCGCCGATGGTGGGGGTTTCGGCGTGGTCACGCTCGAGAACAGTCTTGTCTGGTTCGATGTGTTCGCCACCGTCTTCATTTTCGGTCGAGCTCGCGGCGGTCTCTGCGATTCCGGACTCGGCCACCACGCGGGAGAGTGCGTCGGAACGCAGAATTTCGGTTATGGATGTGCCTTCCTGATCGCCGAGGTGACTGAGCAGGCGCACGACGAAGTCGAGGGCGCGCCACACATCGAGCGACGAGAAGTCGTCATTGTGTGCCCAGCGATTACGAACGATGCGTAATTCGCCACCGAGAACGGACACCGTCCGGGTCGGGTCGTCGAAAGGGAATCCGAGCTTGCCGAGCCTTTCGGTCAGCATGCGCAGTTGCGCCTGAAGATCGCCGGTGGAGTGCTGACGCGGGGTATATCCCTTCGCTCGATCAAGTTCGGTCAACACCGCCGTCCACGGAAGGCCTCCGAGCTCGTCTGCCAGCGCGGCCGCAAAGTAGGGATCGAGTCGAGAGGCGAGGTGGTCAAGACCCTTTTGGATCGCCGCGCGATTGTCCATGCGTTTCCTATCGTCATCAGGTTGCCCGCGTTCGTCCGTGCGGCTACACCCACCAGTCGATCACGTCGACGACGTACACAGAGCGGATGAACCGGGCAGAGGTGTGCGCTCGGAATGGTTCGTATTCTCACATATTTACTGCGCTAAGTAGAGCTACAGGGAATCGAAGATGTCCTTGACCTTCTGTCCATCGCTCGATGAGAGTCCTTCGTTGATCTGCACGAAGATCAACGCACTTTCCGAACCGTAGCGGTGTGGTCCGGCCAGAAAAGCGGCATCTGAATAGCTTTGTACTGTTTTGCGGTAGAGATCGGCATTGTCGAAGATCATGACGGTTCCGCTTTTTCCGGGTACCGAGGGGAGGTCGAAATCGTAGGCTCCGGTTGCTGCCACTGCGAGCCCCGTGGTGCTTCCTGGTGCGCAGTTCTTGCCGATGCCGGCGTCTTCGATTTGTGAACACACACTTGCGGGCGTCGTAGCTTCAGCGGAGGAAGTCGCTCCATCGGAGGAATCGGACGAACAACCCGACGCGAAGAGAAGCGCACCGGTGGCCGAGACAGTAGCGAAGATCTTCAACGAGTTCATAGGTCTCTTCTTCAGGTCGCTAGTTACAGCGGAGTTTATGGGGACCTTCACTTAAGCAGAAACGTCCGACAGGTTTCAGTCGCCGGACCGGACGGCGGGTGCGATCGAGCGTTCTTGTGCACTAATTGCCTGACCAACTTTCGGCCGCGGCGAATTGTCGACCGAAACCTCATGATCGAAACGGTGCTGACGGAAAACCAGACGAATGCACGTTTTTGATCGATCGGAAAGCGCCGACATCGAATAGACCCATGATGCGGATCCTGAGACTATTTCAGGTGTCGATAGAGTGTGGTCCTTTGACGCCGAGGATCTCAGTCGGTCAGGCGCATGTCGTTTTCCCGCATCCGTTGTGTTCGCATTCAAACGTTCACGCTGGACTGCTCGATCGATTGGGGCGGTTCTGTAAAGGGCTTGGGTGTGTTGCAAGCGCCCCCGGCATGCTGTTGTCAGTAATTTGTGAAGGCAGTTCAGCAGGCTACTGCAAGCCTCGGGTTCCCTGGACCGCCAACCAGGTCACTAGCCGCACCTCATGTTTTTCGATATCTGGGAGCGGTTCTCGCGGCGGGGGTGCAGTGATGCCGGCTTCGTCGAGCACCTCGGTTACGAGCGCGATGCGTTCTTCGTCGGTCCGCCCCTGGTTGAGGGCTCCACGAATCTGGCGAGACACCTTCGCCGACGGCACGCTGCGGAGTCGGTTGGCGAGCGCAATCTGTGTTTCTCTCCCCAGGTATCCGCCCTTTCGCAGTGCAAGCGAGTAGGCATCTCGGAAAGAAAGCGGCAGGTCGGGCTGGAAGGCGTTGGGATCGGTGAGCTCATTCCAGACGGAGTAGGCGCTGTTGCGTGCGACCTCCCATGCATCAAAGGCTTTGTCATAGACCTCGTCGGGAAGCAGTCGCTCCGCAGTCGTGTGCTGCGGGTCGGCGACGCGAAGAGAGATCAACGTGTCAGACGAGACGATAGGGAACCCGTCTTCGGTGTACTTGATGGACCAGTCATCGGTGACAGGGACGTACCGGAACCACGGCTTAGCGCTGTCGCCCATCTTGATGCAGAACACGTAGCCGTTGCCCTGCACAACCGGGTTCACGAAGCCGCTACCTGATCCGTAGGGGAGGCTAAGGACATCAGACTTCAGGAGTGGTTCCATGTTGAAAGCGCTGTATAGGCGGCGACGATATTCCTCGCCTGAGAGCGATGCACTGGAACCGCCGGCATCGAGCAGCTTCTCAATCTCGTCGATGACCTGATCATCGGCAAGGTTGACCTCGTGGCCGGGGCCGCGCCCCGGGAGCACTTCGCCCGCCCCTACGGCAGCGTCGGCCAAGGCAAGCTTCGTCTCCAGTCGAGCCTCCAATTCCAGGAGGGCGTCGAGGCGTTCAGTAGGGAAGAAGAGGCCGAGCTGGATGTAGTCGTGCTTCGATCCGATGCGGTCAATTCGGCCGTGGCGCTGGACGATTCGCATGGGGTTCCACGGAAGGTCGTAGTTGATCATCTGGCCGGCCTGCTGAAGGTTGACACCCTCAGCGAGAACATCAGTGGTGAAGAGGATGTCGAATTCGTCAGTCGCCGTCGGTTCGCCGGCAGCGTTACGAGGGCCAGCGGTTTGCGGAGCGAATCCTGCAATTGTCGATGCACGGCCACCCTGGTCGACGCCGCCGCTGGCGCCACGCTCATGCGCTTTCGCGTAAGAACCCATAATCGGCGGAGCGACTCGGTCCTTGTAATCTGCCAATGGTGATCCAGCGGGAGCAGCGTTGATAGCCGCCACCACTGCTTCGTGAACCGGAATGATCGTGTCAGTGAAGGCAGAGAACAGAATGACTTTCCGGCGATCGGCGTGAGAAAGGCCCCGCGGGTCGACTCGCTGCGCCGTCTTGGCAATCTCGGTGAGCTCTTCGATTAGCTTCTTCGCCTTCGGCTCGATCCCTCGGACCACCACCGCCGCGAAGTCGCGCAGCTCGCCTAGCAATGCGATGTCGCACTCGACGTCAGCAAGGAGCTCGACGAGATGGTAGCCGTCGACCGACTCAATCTGGTCGTCCTTGTCAAACTCAGCCACAAAGTCTTCAAGGTCGTCGGAGTCCGATGAAACCCAGTCGGAGAGCGCCTCGCCCTTGAAGACGTACCCCTTGCCGAGGGCTTCGAGGAACGCTTCGTGGGAAACGATCATCTTCTCGAGCGAAGCATGAAGCGCCTGAGGGCTGGATTCCAGCCGCTTCAGCAGGCCAGACCGAAGCAGGCCTGCATTGGTGATCTGATACTCCTGCAAGTCGTGGTCGATGGTGTACATGCTGGACAGGTAGCGAGCGAGCATGAGCCGCTTCGGGTCTCGGCTACGGTCCTCCCACGCACGAGGTGCATGGGGGTCGGTCGGGTCATCGAGCGCGTAGACCATTGCGTCAATGAGGGTGAGGCCGTCCGCGTCGAGGTCATAGTCGATACGTCGCACCTTCGGCTGGGGGAATTTGATCGTAGTCGGCTTGCCGTCATGCCCGATGATCAGCTCGTTGGCGTAGTGCTCCTTTACGAACTTTCGGGTACGTCGCACAGCGACTTGGTCCATAAGGTCGAACAGGTGCTCCGGTGTGAGGTTCGCCGGGTCGATTGCCTGGGCTTGCTTGATGTATTCGCGAATGCTTGGAATTCCCGACGACGCGAAGCGTGCGTCGTCGCGGATGAAATATTTGACAAGCGTTTCGAGGTCGGTCAGCGTGTTGTTGACGGGCGTCGCAGTCAACAACACGACTTTCTTAGGGCTGCCCGCCGTGATGACTCGGTCCACAGCACCAGAGCGCTGCGCCCCGGAGTTACGCAGGTTGTGAGCCTCGTCGATTACGACGAGTGAGTAGTCCTCAATCTCCCGCAGGAATGCGTCGATTGGACCTTTGTCGGGGTCTAGGCGATTCCGCACTTCCTCATACGAGTAGACCTTCACCCACCGGCTGAAGTCGTGGGTGACTAGGAACGGCTCCCACATCGAGGACTTCAGCGCGGCCGGTGCGACGATGAGGACCCGTTGGCGATTGATGTTGGCTGTCCGGTAGATCACCTCGCCGGCGAGGAAAGTCTTACCCAGGCCAACCTCATCGGCGACCAGTACACCTCCGTGCTCATTGAGCAGTCGCTCCATGCGAACAACGCCGTCGGCTTGGAAGCTCGTGAGGTTCAAGCCGGTGCGGACATTCGGGTTCTCTTCGGCATCCAGGTGTTCGCCGTAGAGTTCCCAGAGCATGCGCAGGTAGATCGACCACGGTGTGTGCGGCTCCCAAAGACGACCGTAAAGTTCAGCCAGATCGTAGGGGTCGCTGAGCTGCCAGAAGTGCTCGAACCATTCGCGAACCTTCGCTGCCGAGCTGGTGCCACCGCCTGTGCCGAGGTTGAGTTCCGCGTTATGTGCCAGACCCGCGTACGTCATGTTCGACGAACCCGCGATGGCTGCCTGTGCAGCACCGTCTTCAACGAGGTACGCCTTACCGTGCAGGAAGCCACCGCAGTATCGCCGCACCTCGACCTTCGCCTTGCCGTCCGGGTCAATATTGCGGAGCCACTCCACCAACCGCTTCGCATGGGCAGTCGGCACTCGAGCGAACCCCATAGTGTCCCGCTCAGCTTCGAGCCACGCTTGGTGATGCTGGATCGCAGCGCCACGCCGCGAATCCTGGTCAGAATCACCGGAAGCGATCGCCCGCACCGACTCCGCGTCCGGCTCCGCTCCCAGTAGAAGTCGCACACAAGGCGCCGTCTCCAGTTCATCCGCGAGGAGCGCGAAACCTGCCGGGTTGATGTACGCCGTCGCGATAGCGATAGGCGGCGCAGTCACCTTGTTCTCCCGCAGAACCCGGAAAAGCTCGTTGACCTTGTCCGCGACCGTCGCCGCGGGATCGCTTAGCGAGTGGTTGGTTGCGAAATCAGGAAGCTGGGTCATGCCTTGCCCTTCCAACTCCTGTAGTGCGTGAGTACTGCGTCGAGCCGGGTCGCGTAGTGCCAGCCACGGTGGAAGGTTGCGAAGATGTGCTCGACTTGGTCCTCTGTGAGTCCATAGAGAAGGCCGACGAGAGCGTCGAGCTCCGCGATCAAATCGTCCTTCTCAGCTTGGGTCTTGACCGATCCGACTGGGACGCCAACCTTGGCTGCCCAGTCGGCGTATCGGTCGTCGACTGCCGCAAGCCGTCCCGCAATCACGACCACGCGGTTCGCAGCAGTCGAGCCAGGCTCATACACCGGCACGGGTAGGGCGTTGAGCAGTTCGAAGGTGAGGTGCAGCTCAACCCAGCGCCGAGCGGCCCAGTCGAAAGGAGTGCTCGACATAACGCCAAGCAGGAAGGCTTCGGCCTTCTCGTCCCCTTGGCGCCTCACCAGGATCGGTGACTGGTGCACAGCGGCGGTGCCAGGCGGCAGAAGGCACGGGATCGCGGTTCGTGTGTCAGTTGCTCTTGCTATGTCGCGGAAGGCGATCCGTGCCGAGTCCATCGGCAGCATCTCCGGTGCAAACCTCAGTCCGTTGTATGCGGACCGGGAGTTTCTTACGGCGCCAGCAAGCTTCTTGGCGAGATGCGGACGAAGTACCTTGGGGTTGCCGTAGGCGAATGGCGTTCCAGCATTAGGGTTCCAGAGGTTGTAGCTCGCCCCTGTCGCGACGGGAATCCGATCGCGGGGGGCATCGGTGTCGAACTCCATGACGCTGCGGTCGCCGCTCGCGTTCATGTCGCCTTGGATGGGACGGAACCCCCAGCTGTCCCGGGCTGCGTCGAAACGTGGGTTCTGCTTCATTTGTCGAAAGACCTCGGCCGACACTGGATCGGGGATCAGTGGGAACGCTGCAGTATTTGACCACGAAGCGAACTCATCTCCCGGGACGTCCGCCAACTCCGGGGCTCCGGACAGGAAATCCTTCTCGTTTGCGAATGGTCCGACCCAACGGACAGCATGTGCGTCGCCCCGTTCGATGACAGTGAGGCCTATTGTGTACTGCGGGTGCACTTCTGGAAACACCCATTGCTGGTTGTTCAAGAGGAAGCAGACATCCGCGAAGGAGCCGAGGGCAAGGATTTCCCGTCGCCACGCCGCGAGTGCAGACCCGGAGAGTGCACCTCTCGGAAGGACGATTGCGGAGCGGCCGCCGGATCGGAGCAGTTGCCAATTGCGCCAGGCGAACGCTTGGTAGAGGTCCAAATGAGCGGCACCTAAGCAGGCATAAGGCCCGGACGACACTGCGGTAGCCATAGCCCGTACTCGCTCGATCTCGGCTCCGTACTCTTCTTCAAGATCGGGACGGCTGGCGCGGAACGTCGCCAGTGTGGCATCCCGCTGTTTCGTCGGCATGGATCGCAGTCCGGGCAGGCGGAGCCCCCACCATTGGTGCTCCTCGACGTGGAGCTTTTCCCATGGAGGGTTACCAAGGAGCACGTCGAAACCAGAGCAATCTCGCATGAAGACCTCAGGGAAGAGGTAGGGCATGTGGGCCGGACGGAGCTTGTCCGCTGCTTGAGCAACATTCGGTTGCTGAAGGACACGCTGGAGAGACTCCTCGTCGAGGATAAGTCCCGGCTGGATCCAGCCGATTCGCGCTGCGACGGCCGCATCGAAGATTCGACGGGCTGTATCGGCAGCTTCGCGCGCCTGCGCGAGGAGGCGGGCACTCTCGTCGACCTCAGCCTTGTTTGCTTCGCTCGCGTTGGCGACGTCAATCAGTAGGGTCTTCGCGGACGCAAGTTGGTCAATCAGGATCTCGTCGAACAAGCCCATCTCACCTGGCTTCCGCCCAGGCTGAAGAGTGTCGAGTGCCTCGTCGATAGTGCCGATGCCGGTGAGGCTGTTGGCGTTGACCAGGCCGTGGTCGAGATTGCTCATCGGTAGGCCGGGTACGAAGGTGTGAATCCAGAGGGCGAGGCGTGCGAGTTCGACCGCCATCGGGTTGATGTCGAGGCCGTAGATACACCGGCGCGCCACCTGACGGCGCAGCAGTCCGACCTCGTCGACCTCGCTCTTGGCGACGTCGTCGGAGCCGAGTGCTTCCTTGGCAACCGCGGCCAGCCGCAGTAGTTCCTCGGTAACGCCCGGGACTGTGTGCTCTGTAAGGAAGGTGCGCATGAGGGACTCGATCTTGTCCACCGCAGCGACCAGAAAGTGACCTGAGCCCATCGCGAGGTCCGCGACCCGGAAATCGAAGAACTCCCGTGCCGCAGCGGCCGCGTCGCCCTTGGCGAGGTAGCCCGCGATCATCTCCAAGAGTGTTGTTAGCGCAGGCACGA
>NZ_CAURKP010000010.1:0-74605 GCF_963525155.1 uncultured Rhodococcus sp. | reverse complement strand
ACGCCTGCACCTTCCCGATTCTGCTCAACACGATCTCCGGTGTGCGAACAGTGGACCCCCTGCTGATCAAGTCCGCTGCCTCGCTGGGGTTCTCCTCGATTCGGCTGTTCCAGAAGGTGGTTCTGCCCGCCGCTGTTCCCACGATCTTCACGGGTATCCGCATGGCAGCCGCGTCGTCGATTCTCGTGCTGATCGCCGCCGAAATGGTCGGGGCCAAAGCCGGTCTCGGGTATCTGATCACCGCTTCACAACTCAACTTCCAGATCCCGAACATGTACGCGGGCATCGTCGCGATCTCGTTGTTGGGTCTGACAATCAACGCGATTCTGGTCCTGATCGAACGTCGGCTCTCGCGCTGGCGCGTCACCACCTGACCACACATTCACGGAAAGATTCTGCGAACTCATGTCCGAACGACAATTTCATCTGAACGCCTTCCTGATGGGCGTCGGCCATCATGAGGCGGCGTGGCGCCACCCACGCACAAATGCGGCCAACCTCCTGGACGTCAAGCACTTCCAGGAATTGGGGAGAATCGCCGAGCGTGGAAAGCTGGACTCGGTGTTCTTCGCCGACGGTCTAGCAGTCGGCCCGCGGGTCAAGTACAACACCCAGGCGATCTTCGAACCCGTCACCTTGCTGTCGGCGATCGCGGCGGCCACCGACAAGGTGGGGCTGATTGCAACCGCGTCGACCAGTTACAGCGATCCATACACTCTCGCAAGGAAGTTCGCTTCCCTCGATCACATCAGTGGCGGACGAGGCGGGTGGAACATCGTGACGTCGGCCGGCGCCGACGAGGCCGCGAACTTCGGCCTCGATGCGGTACCGACGCACAGCGGTCGTTACGAGCGCGCCGAGGAGTTTCTCGACGTGACGCTCGGACTCTGGGACAGCTGGGAAGAGGGGGCAGTTGTCCTGGACGAAGAGACCGGAATCTTCGCCGATCCTGATCGTGTCCATCGCATCGACCATGACGGTCAACGATTCACGGTGGCTGGCCCGCTCAATTCGCCGAGGTCTCCACAGGGACGTCCGCTGCTTGTACAGGCCGGTTCCTCCGAGAGCGGTAAGGATTTCGCGGCGAGGTATGCCGAAGCCGTGTTCACCGCTCAACGAACACTCGAGCAGGGGCAGGATTTCTACACCGACCTCAAAGCGCGGCTGATCAAGTACGGGCGTAGTCCCGACGAGATCAAGGTGCTGCCAGGCATCGTTCCCTTCATCGCGGATACGGAAGAAGAAGCCAAGGCACTGGAGCAGTCGTTCACGGATCTCATCTCACCTGAGTACTCACTGCGCCAACTCTCGAACATGGTGGGCGTCGACCTCACCGAGCATTCGCTGGATGCCCCGCTGCCACCGTTGCCGGACATCGATCGCATCCAAGGAAACAAGAGTCGATACCAGCTCGTCAAAGACCTTGCAGAGAGCGAAAACCTCACCGTCCGTGAACTGATCGGCAAACTCGGCGGTGGCCGTGGGCATCGGACATTTGCCGGGACACCGGAGCAGGTCGCGGACGAGTTGACCGAATGGTTCGACAAGGGCGCCGCGGACGGCTTCAACATCATGCCGCCCTATCTGCCCGGAGGGCTCGAGGTGTTCGTCGACCGGGTCGTGCCGATTCTGCAGGCGCGTGGGATCTTCCGGACCGAATACACGGAATCCACCCTGCGGGGTCACTACGGCCTCGATCGTCCGGCGAATCGGTTTTCGCGGGCCGCTGACGCGGCAGAAGTGAGCGCGTGACGGAAACACTGCCCAAGGAACAGCCGGCGATTGCCGGACTCAAGCCACTGGTCACAACGGTTTTCGTGCCGGCGGCCATCTTCGGGATCGGTCAGGGTGCGGCTGCCCCCATCATGGCCGTCACCGCGCGCGACCTGGGCGCATCGGTCGCCGTCGCCGGCCTGATCGTTGCGCTCGGTGGCTTGGGTGCCGTACTCGGTGACCTCCCTGCCGGCCGGATAGTGTCGCGTTTCGGTGAGCGTAGGTCGATCATCGGCGGAAGTTCTTTGGGTGCAACAGGAGTGGTGATCTGTCTGCTTGCGCAGACTCCGTGGATGCTCGGTAGCGGCGCACTGTTGACCGGACTGGCGAATGCGGTGTGGGGCCTTGCGCGGCAGAGCTACCTCGCCGAGACCGTGCCACTCGGTCTACGGGCCCGAGCAATGTCGTCGTTCGCCGCGATGTGGCGGTTGGGTTTCTTCCTGGGACCGCTCATCGGGGCCGGCGTGATTCTCCTGGTGGGAGCGCGCGGAGGATTCCTCGTCCAGTTGGTGGGCGTCGTGCTCGCCGGGGCGCTGATGGCCCGCGTTCCCGACCCGCCACGAAAGGTGCAGGCAGGCAACAGCGATCACGGACACGTCACGCTCCCGGAGATCCTTCGCCGTCATCGTGCCGCTCTGTCGACGCTCGGGACAGGCTCCCTTCTGATGGGCGCCGCCCGCGCTTCGCGTGAGGCCGTTCTTCCATTGTGGGCATTGCACCTCGGATTGGATGCAGCCCAGGTGAGTGTGATCTTCGGTATCGGTGCGGCCGTGGACTTGCTGTGCTCGTACCCGGCCGGACACATCATGGACCGATACGGCCGCAGGCTGGTCGCGGTGCCTTCGCTGACGGTGATCGGTGTGTCGTACCTACTGTTGCCGTTCTCGACGGGTGCAGTGGGATTGACCGTGGTCGCTGTCGTGATGGGGATCGGCAACGGACTGGGCAACGGCGTGATCATGACCCTCGGTGCCGATATCGCCCCGCCCGAAGAACGCGCCGAGTTCCTCGCTGCATGGCGATTGACGCACGACACCGGCATGTTCGGTGGGCCGCTCGCGATCGGTCTACTCGCCGCGGTGCTCCCACTCGGGTGGGCATTCGCCGCTCTGGGCGCGACGTCGTTCGCCGGCGCGGCGATGATGTTCCGCTTCATTCCGGTCTACTCTCCGCGGGTGTCACCCCGGTCGCGCGTCGGGAAACTGTAGGTAGGCTCGCTACATGCGATTCGGACTGTTCGTACCTCAAGGCTGGCGTCTGGACCTGGTCGGCATCGACCCCGCGAAGCAGTGGGAGGTGATGCGAGACTTCACGCTGCGCGCGGAGGCAGGGCCGTGGGAGTCGGTGTGGGTCTACGACCACTTCCACACCGTTCCCCAGCCGACGGAAGAAGCGACTCACGAGGCGTGGACGTTGATGGCCGCACTCGGTGCATCGACGTCGCGTATCCGACTCGGCCAGATGTGTACCGCCATGAGCTACCGAAACCCGGCGTACCTCGCCAAGGTCGCCGCGACCACCGATCTCATCACGGGTGGACGCGTCGAGATGGGCATCGGCGGCGGTTGGTACGAGCAGGAGTGGCGTGCGTACGGCTACGGTTTCCCCTCTGCCGGTGAGCGTCTGGGCCGCCTCGACGAAGGAATCCAGATCATGCAGCAGGCGTGGTCGACCGGCAGCTCGACGCTCGACGGCAAGTACTACCAGGTCGACGGAGCGCTGTGCCGTCCACTTCCGTTGCAAGAGGGCGGAATTCCCATCTGGGTTGCCGGTGGCGGCGAGAAGGTCACACTCAAGATCGCGGCCAAGTACGCGCAGTACACGAACTTCGACGGCACCCCGGCCGGCTTCGCGCACAAGTCCGAAATCCTGAAGAAGCACTGCGACACCGTCGGCACCGATTTCGACGCCATCGTCCGTTCGGCCAACTACAACGTGGCCATCGGCGCGACGGAATCCGAGGTGGCTCAGCGGTTGGAGACACTGAAGGCCCGACTGACGCCGTTGGTCGGCGAAGCTGCCGCCGATGCGTCGCTCGACGCGTTCCGCGGAATGCCTGCCGTGGGTACGCCCGAGCAGATCATCGAGAACCTGTCGGCGCTCGAGGCGCAGGGACTCCAGTACGGAATCTTCTACTTCCCCGAGGCCGCGTACGACACGTCGGGAATCGAGATGTTCGAGAAGGAAGTGCTGCCCGCGCTCGCGTAACCGTTTGGGCTAGCGCAGCGAGTCAGGAAGATCGGCCGGGTTGATCAGAACCCGGCGATCGGGGTGGGTGCGAACTTCTTCGGAGTCGGGAATCCGGCTCTGCAGGAAGTTCCACTCGCTCGCACTGACAGCAGCGATCGCGCGTGCCAGCACTGCCGAGTCCTTGGTCCCCCACTCGATCGGCATGGGGCTGACCATCTGCCACGTGTCAGCCTTGCTTCGGGTGGAACGATCCGAACGCAGTGCCACCGACGGAATGCGGTCGCCGACTCGCCACTTCGGATTGAGTCGAACATTGCGGCTGACGAGCGCGTACTTCGGTGCTCCGGCCGCCGGCTTCGCGATGTCGATCAGTGCCGTCAGGGTCGCCGCTCGAGGGTGAACCTCGGTGACGATCGCGGGAACCAGTGGGTTGTCCGCATACAGAGATTCGACGCTTCCCACCTTGCGAGGTGCCCACAAGGCGACCCACAGTGAACTGGCCGCACCGATGGCGAGGACCGCGCCGATGATGATGGACCACACCTCACCCATGCTGATCAGCCAGGCTCCGACCGCGGCGAGGACGATCGCGAAGATCACCGCAGAAATCTGCAGGCGGCGTACGTCGGCCAGTGTGTCGTTGACCGACTTGGCGTGAGCCTTGTCGACGGTGAACTGGAAGTCAGCCACGAAAAATTCCTTCGGGTGGTGCCGGACGATCTAGGACCGGCCCCCGATCGCCCGGGGACCGTCCACCAGCGTAGCTAGTTTCGCGCGCGCTCCCACATCTGCAGGTAAGCCTCGGCGCCGCGGCTCATGTCCTCGATGATGGTGTCGCCGTCGGCTCCCGCGGCGATGCGCATGTCCGCAATCCAGTCGGGAATCATCCCGTACTGCGCCACGCCGTCGGTGTTCACGTCGAAAACCCGGGTGCCGGCGCGCTGCTGGTCCATGACCGTGCCGTCGAAGGCGGTGTACGGATATTGCAGCGGACTTTCTGCGGCGTCGCCGCGCGGTGCGGCCTGCGGCCCGAAGCCGTTGGTGTCGGCGCCGTAGCCGAAACCGAAGTAGTAGTTCTCGCTTCGCATCGCCCGTGCGTCCCTCCACTGGTCGATGAACCCACGCTCTTCGGGCTTTTCGTCCGATGCGTCAAGTTGTCCGGCGTACAGGGCGACAAATCCGCCGAGTGCGTAGATCCGCTTGTACAGGCTCGGGTCGCTCCAGCTGTGACTGGAAACGACGCCGGAGTAGTTCGCAGCTTCGAGAATATCGAGAGCCGCTTCGGCGGTCTTGACGCTCATGTGATCGATGTCCACGATCATCCCTCGGTCCATCAAACCTCGGATCGTGTATGCGCCGAGATCGGTCAGGCCGTGCGAATTACATTGCGGACCAGCGGGGTACACCGGAAGCGTCACTCCGGGTGGGAGTACCGCGAGAAGATTCTGTGCGCCGTCGACCTTGGTGGGCAGCACGTTGTCCTCGGCAACGCCGGTGCATGGTTCCGACTGCCAGAACTCCCCGGTGCCCAGGTAGTTGCCGATGTTGACGGCCACTCCGGTGACTCCGCCGTCGAAACGGGCACCGCCGAGGGCGTTGTCGAACTTGTGCGTGACGATCATCTGCCGAACACCGAGGTCGTACAACTCGTCCAGGCCGCGGTCGATGTCGTCCTCGGTGCACTGCGGAATACCGTTGCGCACAGAGCAACCGAAGGGTTCGGACACCTCCACCCCGAGGGTGACGGCCAGCTTTCCGTCGGCGGCCACCTGCCTGGCCTGTTCAGGGGAGCTCACGATGCGGAACCAACCCCGGCCGGGACCACCGTACTGGGCGTCGATGTAGTCCTGGAGTTCGCGTGTCTGCTGCGCCTGGATCCGGACGGTCTCCATCTCGTCACAGGGATTTCGCTTGCTCGGATACAGCTCGCACAGGACACGATTGGCGACAAAGAGATTGGTGAAGATTCGCAGCCCGCCGCGCCAGGCCCGCTCGACCCACTTGTAGTACGTCTGCTCGTGCGTCAGTGAATCGTGCGCCGGCCAGTCGGCGAAACTCGGCCAGCCGGTGGTGTCGTGAGTTTCGAAGGGATTGCCGTACGACAGAACGTTTTCGAGGAGCGCCGGTATCCCGTCAGGTTGATGGTCCGGGCAGTCGACGAGCGCTGCGGTGACGCCCTGAGGATCGAAAGGTCGGCCGCAGTGCAGGTTTCCGCCCATGAACTCGGAAGCGTTCATGTGCACGTGTGTGTCGATGAATCCGGTGACTTCACCGTTCGGTCCGATTTCTCCCGGAACGCCGTTTGCGCCCACCTCCGCTTCGGGGAAATCGGCGCAGCCGTCGCGCGGGATCAGCGTGAACGCAGATTCGGGAACGTCACCGGGATCGGACATCGTGAGCATCAAGTCGCGCGAGATCAGTTGACGGCCGTTCGAGGTCGCGGTCAGAACGAACGATTCACCGGTGGACATCACGGTCCAGTCGGTGGAGGGAGTTGCTTCGGAAGTGGCGAGTACCGAGTCCGCGCCGTCGTGCGAGAGCATCGACCCGTCCGGGCCGTACAGCATGAAACGACCCAACTGGGCCGCATGTAGCCGGAACGGTTCGGCGTCTGCGGCTTTCGTTACGTCGGTGAGGTACGCCGACCCGTCACGACGGACGAAATCACCAGACTCGGTGCGCAGCGCGAAGCAACCGTTCGCAAGTGCGTACACCGAGTTCTGCGCAGTAGGAGCAGGACTCGGTGCCGCGGCGCTGACGCCGGTCGCGGCGACGACGACGGCGGCAGTCAGCAGCGAGATGGTTCCGGCGAGCCGACCCCGTAGACGTGGAACTGAGCGCATGGTGCTGGTGACCCCCGGCCGATGGACACGACTGTGACAGGGGACACTCTACAGATAACTGGACGTATGTCCATTTGATTCTGCAACGTGTTGCAGAAATGCTCAGCCGATGGCAGGTCCGAGCAGGTCATCGGCGTCGGTGATCCGATAGGCGTAGCCCTGTTCGGCGAGGAATCGCTGACGATGTGCCGCGTACTCCGCATCGAGAGTGTCGCGCGAGACCACCGAATAGAAGTGAGCCTGACCGCCGTCGTGCTTGGGTCGCAACAGTCGTCCGAGTCGCTGCGCTTCTTCCTGTCTCGACCCGAAGGTTCCCGAAACCTGCACGGCGACAGATGCCTCCGGAAGGTCGATCGAGAAGTTCGCGACCTTGCTCACCACCAGCGTCTGGATCTCACCGTTACGGAACTGATCGAACAGGATCTCGCGTTCCTTGTTCTTGGTGGATCCCTTGATCACCGGGGCGTTCAGGGCTTCGCCGAGTTCGTCGAGCTGATCGAGATACGCACCGATCACCAAAGTCGGAGAATCGGGGTGCTTGGCCAGGATCGACTTCACGACCGCAATTTTCGTGTGAGCCGTCGAGCACAGTTTGTAGCGCTCCTCCGGTTCGGCGACGGCATAGGACATGCGCTCGGCGTCCGTCATCGTCACTCGCACCTCGACGCAGTCGGCCGGCGCGATCCAGCCCTGCGCTTCGATGTCCTTCCACGGAGCGTCGTAGCGCTTGGGGCCGATGAGCGAGAAGACGTCGCCTTCGCGGCCGTCCTCACGAACCAGCGTTGCGGTCAGGCCGAGACGGCGGCGCGACTGCAGATCTGCCGTCATCCGGAAGACGGGCGCGGGCAACAGGTGTACCTCGTCGTAGATCACCAGTCCCCAGTCGCGGGAGTCGAAAAGTTCGAGGTGCTTGTACTCGCCCTTCGTGCGACGTGTGATCACCTGGTAGGTCGCGATCGTGACCGGCCGAATCTCCTTGCGCTCGCCGGAGTATTCGCCGATTTCTTCCTCGGTCAACGATGTACGCGCGATCAACTCACGCTTCCACTGACGACCGGCAACGGTATTGGTGACGAGGATGAGGGTGGTGGCCTTGGCCTTTGCCATCGCTGCGGCGCCCACCATCGTCTTGCCGGCGCCACACGGCAGCACGACGACGCCCGAGCCGCCGGCCCAGAACGAATCCGCTGCCATCTGCTGGTAGTCGCGCAGTTCCCAGTGGCCCTCTTCGAAAGCGAGATCGATCGGGTGCGCTTCGCCGTCCACGTAGCCGGCGAGGTCCTCGGCCGGCCAGCCCACCTTGAGCAGCATCTGCTTGAGGCGGCCGCGTTCGCTCGGGTGGACGATCACGGTGTCGTCGTCGACCTTCTCACCGAGCATCGGCGAGATCTTCTTGTGTCGCATCACCTCGGTGAGGACTGCGCGGTCGAGGCTGACCAGGATGAGGCCGTGCACCGGGCTCTTGACCAGCTGTAAGCGTCCGTACCTGGCCATCGTGTCGACGATGTCGACCAGCAGCGGTTGTGGAACCGCGAATCGTGAGTACGACACGAGCGCGTCGACAACCTGCTCGGCGTCGTGTCCGGCGGCGCGGGCATTCCACAAGGCCAGGGGAGTGATGCGATAGGTGTGGACGTGTTCGGGGGCCCGTTCGAGTTCCGCGAAGGGGGCGATTGCCTGCCTGGCATCGCCGGCGCGCTCGTGGTCGACCTCCAACAGCAGCGTCTTGTCGGATTGGACGATCAACGGTCCGTCGGTCACGGAATCCTCCTAGTGAAGCAAACGCGGCAGCCACAGAGCGTTGCGCCGCGTTGTCGGCTGACGCCAACCCTGCCATTGTCCTGGTATCGGGGCGCAGACGCCAACAGGCGACGCTCGCACAGCCCGAAGTAGAGGTGCCCGAGTGCGAGCACCCCTACGTCAACAGGGCAGGATCGACCGCTATTCCAGGAGGCCCGCGGGTAGCACGAGGATCTTCACGTGTTCGTCGGGTGCGCGCAGAGCTGCGAAAGCGTCCGAGACTCCATCCAGACCGACCCTGCCGGTGATGATCGCTTCGGCGTCGATCTCGCCGTCGGCGAGCCTCTGCAGGGTGATGTTGTAGGCATTCTCGTAAGGACCGTGACCGAAGTTGATCGAGATCCTCCGGAACTGCCCGACGACGGGAATGATCGTCTCGTCGCCGAACGGCGCAGCCAGAACCTGAATCCGCGAGTTGAACGGCAGAGTGTGCATCAGTTCTCCGATGACTCCCGCCCGACCGCTGCATTCGTAGGCGATCAGAACTCCGTTCGCGGCCTGGCCGACAAGCTGGTTGCCTTCGGCGATCATTCGATTCCACAGTTCGATCGGATCCTGCTCGGCCGGATCGACGACGATGTCCGCGCCCATCTTCGCGGCGAGCTCGCGTCGTTTGGGGGAGGGCTCCGACGCGATGACGATCTGCGCTCCGCGCGCTTTCGCGGCGACGATGGCGCCCAGTCCGATCGTTCCGCAACCGATGACGAGCGCCGAATCGGCCGAGGTGAGGCCGGACTGTTGGAGATGCATCTCGCCGACGTGGAGAGGTTCGGCAAGTGTGGCGTGCTCGAGTGACAGGTGGTCGGGAACTTTGCGGACCCAGAACGCGTCGACGACTATGTGATCGCCGAACGCGCCGTGGTACTCGTTCGAGTAGCCGATGATCGTCGGGATCCCGGTAGCGGTGTCGGTGGCCAGGCCGATGCCGGCCACCCGATCGCCGATCGCGAAATCGTCTACTGCAGAACCGGTCTCGGAGACGATACCCGCGTATTCGTGCCCCAGCACCACTGGCGCGTCCGGATCGAAGGTGGCGAGCGGGTAGCCCCCGTCGTGCGCGACCTGAACGAAGCGGCACGGGTCCTTCGACATGCTCAGGTCACTGCCGCAGATCCCGCAGGCGACGACGTCGATGCGGATCTGATGGGGTGCCAACGGCGGCGGGTCGGCGATCTCGGTGACCGCGAATTCTCCCTGCTGGAAACGGACGGCCCTCATGCGCGCACGGCTCCCGTCTCGGCCGGCCGGCCGTAGTAGTCGGTATGGGCTTTGGTGATCGCTCCGACCAGCCCGCCGATCAGGTATTCGCGGTTGTCCTCGGCGAACTGCATGCTCGCCTGACGCCCGACATTTCGCTTCCGGAAGTGCGGGACCACCTCGGAGGCGAACAATTCGTAGCTGCGTTTGGTGTCCTCCCAGCTCGCCATGTCGACGTGAAGGATCAAGAACGTGCCGAACCCTCCCGTCTTCTCGATCAGACGCTCGATCTGTGCGATCGCATCGTCGGGGGTACCGATGATCGCCTGACCGAACTCGCCGAGCGTGTCGTTGCGCCACTGATCGATGACTCCGGCCGGTGTATCTGCCCAGGCCGGGTTCTGGCCGGTCTGTCGATTCACGTAGGAAGCCATCGATCCGATCCGTCGGCTCACGGCGCGCTCGGCCTCGGCTCGGGTCTCGGCGAGGAACATCGGATTGACCACACGCCACGTCGCTCGGTCGGCGCGGTGGCCGTGTTCGGCCGAGACCTTCTCGTACACATCCCAGTTGCGATCCAGTGCGTCGAAGCCGCTGGGTGAACTCGCCGCCAATGAGAGCAGGGAGAGGCCGTTCTTGCCGGCGAGCACCGAACCGTTGGGGGAAATCGTGGACGCTGTCACTGTCTCGATGCCGTCCGCGCGGTAGGTGGGCAGCTGTGCGCGTGCGTCACGCAACGTGAACCAGTCGGTTTCCATGTTGACGACCTCGCCGCGAAGCAACGCGAGAATGGCCTCGAGCGCTTCGCCCTGGCGACGACGCTGGTCCGACGGGTTGATGCCCATCATGTGTGCATCGAGGGGGATCTTGCCCGGGCCGGTGCCGAAGATGAGTCGTCCGCGCGTCTGCAGATCGAGCTGAGTGATGCGGTCGGCCGTGATCAACGGGTGGTGATAGGGCAGAGACGTCACGCCTGTGCCGAACTGGATGCGCTCGGTTCGCTCTGCGGCGGCCGCGATGAACATGTCCGGGGCAGGCACGATCTCGGCGCCGGTCGAATGATGCTCACCCATCCACGCTTCTTCGAATCCGAGGTGGTCCAGGTGTGTCATGAGGTCGATATCGCGTCTGAGTTGCAGGGCGGGATCGGCGTCGAGCGGATGGTACGGGGCGAGGAAGGCTCCGAAGCGGATGGACGATGCGGACCACACGATGACAACTCCTGTCGACAGGGGAGTGATTTGGATCACTCGCTCTGATCGAGATGTCTAACATGGATCAACTGATCCAATAAGTTGAGCCTCCCGCACAGTGGGAGATTTGTAATCACCTGTAGTTCAACGTTATCTGGTGCAATGACGTCGGATATCGTTGTTGCAAGTCGATCGACTGAACCAAGCACTTTCCGAAGGAGTATTGAAGAGGTATGCAACTGGACGTCACAATCACCCCCGACTCCTCGACCGTCGAACTGAACAGTGTCGACGACTTCACCAGTCTCTCGGTCGTCGTTGGCGGCGACGATCGATCCGAGACTCTGAGTCGGGTACTGGAACCGTGGGGGGAACTCGAGGGGGATCACGTCTGGCTCGACATCGGCCACTTGGAGCAAGCCGTCGCTGCCCGGATCGGAAACACCGAGTGGAGACAGAAGTTCTCCGCGATGGTGGACTACGCACGCGCCCACGGCTGGGTGGATCGCGACAACAGGGTGCGAGCACACCGTGAATCACTCTGACTCCGCGTTCGCCACGGTTGAGACGTTTGTCGAGCCCGTGCGAAGCTCGTTCGTATGACCGACTCCCGGCAGAACCGTCAAGGCGACGCGACGCGTCTGCGTTTGCTCAAAACTGCTGAAAGGCTTTTCGCGACAGAGGGATTGGATGCAGTTTCGCTGCGCTCGGTCAACGCCGCGGCCGGTCTCGGGCCGTCATCGGTCCACTACCATTTCGGAACCAAGGACGATCTGGTCGCAGCGGTGCTGTTGGACATGGGAACGTCGGTGCGAGATCAGATCAGCGCGAACGTCGACGCCCTCTCCGCCGACAAGACGCCGCCGACGGTCGAGGCGCTGGTACGGGCCGTCACTGCGCCCTACAAGGCATTGCTCCTTCGCCATCGCACGCGGGGAATGCGATGGATCAGAATCGTCACGCAGATCTCGCAGCCGCAGATGTCACGACCGGGCCATCCAGCCCTCGAGGCGACCGAGCTGCACCTGCGTGAACATCTTCTCGACCAGGTCCGTCGTACTTTTCCTGCTACCGATCCCGAACGGCTCGAGACTCGCTGGGCGATTGCCTTGATGGGCTTCCTCCAGGCGTTGAGCCGGGCGGACGATTGGAGCGGAAGTGGCAAGCCGCTCGCGCCGGAGCGGCTTGCCGACTTCTACGAGGACCAGGTCGTCTTTCTGGTGGGTGGTGTGCGGCAGTTATTGGGGTGAGCGCCTAATCGATGCGTCTCCTATTTCTGCGCGACCACTGACTTCCGCATTTCCATTACATGAGTAATAGCTTCGGAAATTCCGGACCGGTAACCGATATTCTTTTCGGAATCACCCGGAGTGGAATCAAGCTCCGATTCGAGTCTCGTTTGAATGCGGTCCAGGGTATGGATTGTTCTTTTCACGATGGTTGATTCTCTTTCTGCGGTAAATCCGATAGAAGTATTCCGGATTGCCGAGCGTGTTCGTCGAGGACGCAGAGTGAAGCGAGGGTCATGCCCGCTGCGTACCCGCGCGAGCGTGCGTCAGTTCCTCGATTACGTGACTTGAACAGGTTGAACGTTTCGTGCAGGTGCACGAGGGTGTCGGTGGAGGCAGGCATTGGTCAGCTTCGCAATCAGCTCGTCTTTTCTGGACTTTGCTGTCAGCTCCGCTTCCGCTTACGGATGAACTCGGAAGACTCCGCAGTTTTCGCCCGCTTCTCCGCGCGGCGTTCCTTGATCGACTGGGCGGGTTTCTTCATGTTCTTACCCGGCGCCTTGTCAGCCATTGTCGCTCCTCATTTTTCGAAGTGGCAATCACAAACTGACCTCGACCATACTTCATTTACAGAAAAAAGCCAGTTGCTTCTTTTTTGCTACTTTTTTCCGGAGTCGACGGGGCTGACGGAAGTAATTCGGTGCAACGTGAAACGGCGAACCGCGCCGCTCGCGGGGTCGAAGGCGTCCAGCTGTCCGCCGCCAACGCTGACGGGGTCGACGATGCGATGCGTCGCGACCCCCTGGGCGTCGACGTAGCCGATGTTGACGCTCGAATTGTCTCGGGCCGCCGTGGCCAGCAAGGCGATGGTGGCGGCGTTGTTCTCCCGCGAACCGTCCGTTCGCACTCCGCCGCGGCCGGGGGCGGAAGCACGGTCTCCGGCCCGCATCGTGCGGACCAACGACGCCAGCTGATCCGCCGACGGGCTCGCCGGCATCCTCGACGCCGGTCGGCTGCGACGGTTGGGTACACGTGCCCCGCGTGGTCGGAGATCGACCAACGTGCCCGAGGAGTCCTCACCTGCCGGCGCGAATCCGGCGGCTCGCAGCTCGGTCAGGACTTCGCGGAGAGGGGCCTGCGAAATCGCGACGGTGGGAGCCAAGGCGCGCAGTGCCAACGGCTCGGCCACTGCGGATGCGAGGACCTCCGCCAGCAGTGACGCGTCCTCACATCGAATGAACGACGCCGCCACTCCGGCACGCAGTCGTCCGTGTCGACGGGCGACATCGTCGATCAGATACGAAAGTGATTGGGGGACAGGAGTCTTCGATTTCGAAGTGAACATCGCATGCAGTTCGGTGGCCGTCAGACCGGCGTCGAGCGCACGACGCACGCTGTCCTCGCTGATGCGGTACATGGACGCCGATCCGGCCGACTCGATGTCTGCGACCAGGCTCACCTGCTCGAGCAGGTCCGGTACCAGCGGGCCGGGCGCAACCAGAGTCAGATCCGCCTGGACCAGGATGTAGTCGATGGGCTCGGGTAGCGCGGACTGCATTTCGGCTTCGGCGTCCCCGCCGTGCAGCAAGGCTCGTCCAGGTGACGACAACGCGCCGCGGGCCACCAGCCCGAGAGCAGCGGCCTCGTCCAGAGTCCGCTCGATCGCGAACGTCCGCAGGCGCCCGCTCCATCGCGGGCGTCGCCACGCCAGCAGCCGACTTACCTCGACGGCCGACGCGGTCTGGCCGCTGTCGAGTTCGGAGAGCAGCCCCAGAATGGCCTGACGATCTCGCGGAGCCGCCGGAGCGCGGCCCTCCTCGGACAACGCCGCGATCGGCTTGTCGGTGGAATCGCGCAGCCCGATCATCCACGGAACTCGAGGTACGTCGACCCAGGCGGACGCCAGGACCTCCCACCGTCGCGCTGTGGATGCGTTCAGCCAGCCGTCGACCGCAAGCGTGGGCGTCCAGTATTCGTCCGCGTTGTCCGAGACCGGCGCCGGGTCTGGTGTTCCACTGGCGATGAGTCCGGCTGCCGAGAGCAACTCGACAAGTAGGCTCACGCGCGCTTCGTCGAGATCGGCCGTCTTGGCCACGCGTCGTAGTTCTCGAACACCGAGCCCACCGGCTCGCAGTGCGGGGGCCGGCGCTGCGCCCAGAACAGCGATCACGTTCTCGCATTGGCGCACCAACTCGAGCGCCTCGCCGGCTGCTGCGGCGTTCACGTCCGCCGGCTTGAGTTTGTCGCCCCCGATGACAGGTGCGGTCAGCGTCGTCGGATCGAAAACCGGCTCGCCGCGGATGACCTGACGAACCGTCGCCGGAAGCTCGACGGTCTGCTCGTCGAGCCACCGCAGCAGGCCGGCCGCCAGCAGTCGTTGAACCGGGCGCTCAGGCGGCGTTCCGGGGGCAGCGTCGCGGGTGCGACCGATCGGGCTGGAGTTGGCGAGTGTCTCGAGGAGATCCCGCTCGCGGGTGTCCAGAGCGTTGAGCGCAGCCGAGATCTCGGTCTCGGTCATCGCCTCGGCAGGTTCGAGGGCGCGCCCCACACGCCACGGAATCATCCCGATGACTGCCGGGACGACGCTGATGGGATCGACACCCCAGATGAGGGCGGACGCGCGCATCTTCGACAGAGACTTGTCGACGGCCTTCTTGGTGACCTTGCCCTTGCCGGTCAGCGCTCGTTCGGCGATCGCACTGTTGAGCTCCGCCCGCGTCATCGGAGTTTCCTCGGCGCCGGCCAGTGCCAACAATTCGAGAAGACCGAAATCGAGGGTGTCGAGTTCGTCCGCCGCTCGGCTGACCGACGCGCGTTGCTGTGCCCGACCGCTGAGAACCACCATCGTGCTCGGCGGCGGTACGGCCAGATCGGGGCGCAGACGCAGCAACTCCGTCAACTCGGCGTCACTGCGCGCCGAGAGCCAATCGGTCAGACTTTCGGCTGCGGAACTGCCCGCCGGGGTGCCACGTGTTTCGGTCATCAGGTATCAGATTAGAGACCTGGTCTGTACGGCGTAACGGCGTCCTGTCAAAATGACTTCGTGGCCAACAATTCGAAGCAACACTATGTAGATCCAGGATGGCCGGAAACTGCAGACGGAGATCACGCAGTGACCGAATTGTCATCGACCCGCGCAGGTGGACTTTCACCCTTCGGCGAGGACACCACCTTTCCGGTTCCGGTGGAGTCACTTCCTTACGTACACCCGCACACCGTCATCAACCGATAACAACTCGACACGAAGAAGGCCCGCACCGAATCGGTGCGGGCCTTCTTGATGTTCGAGCGTCCGAGCGGACAGTCTTGCCGGTGTTACTTGAGGAACGACTTCGCGGTGTCGGCGACTGCGAGGATCTGCGGGTCGACCGGGATGCCGTTGGCCTCGGCGAATGCGATTGCCTGATCGATGGCGTCGGCGACCGGGTGTGCAACGGTCTGTGCGACCTGCTGCGCCGGAGCCGGAGCTGCCTGAGGAGCCGTGGTGGCCGGAGCGGAACGCTCGGTGGCGCCGCTGCTCAGCCCGAGGCTGGAGGAGCAGGACGGCCATGCGCCCCAACCCTGGTTTGCGAGAACACGCTCGGCAACAACGATCTGCTGCTCGCGAGTGGCCTGGTTTGCGGTGGCTGCGTACTGTCCGCCGCCGTGTGCGTTCCACGTGCTGGGGGAGAACTGCAGTCCGCCCTGGTAACCGTTGCCCGTGTTGATGGCCCAGTTTCCGCCGGCCTCACACTGGGCGAGACGATCCCAGTCGGAGTCGGGGGCAGCGTTTGCGGTTCCGGTGGCTGCAATTCCTGCTACGCCCATGATGGCGCCGGTGACGGCGACCTTGGCGACAGTGCGGCCGGTGGTGGTGGGCTTGCGATGGCGTCCGCTCATGATGGTCGAAATCCTCTCCACACGCGCCTGCGAGGTCAGCTGTCGGGTTCGGGCTGAGAGGTCGCCCGGCCTCGCCTTTCCTGGCTGGAAAGGGTCTGGCTTCACCCCAAGATTCGGTCTTGCGATCGAACCGGTGTCCACTGGAGAACTTTTCTGTTCTCACAGAGGACTTTGGGTCCCCCGTCCTCGTCCCTGGAATGCTCTGTCGGAAGTCCGGTACCCGCGGGACAAGGCTTGGCGCGGCGGGCCGGAGGTGGCCGAGTTTCCCGGCCGAAAACGACGGTAACGGCTCGAGTCGCTCGTGTCACCATTTGATAACGCGGCGTGGCGAAGGACGTACAACGCGTCACACAAAGCGCAGGAGACTCTTCCCAGGTAGGTGGGGGTGCCCGAGTGAATGTCCGGTTGTGTCCGTTCCGTTATCCATCCGTAATGTGAGCAACGTCACACGTTATGTGGAAATAGAATTTCGGGCGATTGAGAGGTGTGTCGATCCGGACCCAAGGTGTGGCCCGTGTCTCAACATCGAGATTGAAACTTAGGTTAGGTTTGCCTGACTTGCCTCGATTGGGCAGGTTTCGCAGAGTCTTCCAAAGAAGTAGGGCACCCCTCATGAAACTGCAATACCGTCGGCGTGCGGTCACCGCGTCACTCGCCGTCGCCGCTGCTGCTGTCGGCCTGGCCGTCACTGCTCCCGCTGCACACGCCTCACCCGAGGAACCGACACACGGTGTTGTCGGAAGCTATTCCGCAACCCAGCCCGGCGACATCGTCGTCGACTCGGCAACCCACCGCGGATACATCACGCAGTACGGCGGACCGACCAGCTCGTTGTCCGTCGTCGACACGAACACCGGCAAGTCCGTCGGCACCATCGACGGCGTCGTCGGTTACCCGTCGGCACTTGCCGTCGACTCGGGCCTCGGACGCGCATACGTGTCCTCCTCCTACGGCGGCGCGATCTCGATTGTCGACACGAAGACCGGCAAGGTCGAAAAGACGGTCACGCTGAGCGAGAAGAACCCCGACGGCTCGCGTCCGCAGATCAACGATGTCGTCGTCGATCCCACAACACACCGCGCGTACTTCTCGGACTACAAGTCAGGCAACATCCGAGTCGTCGACCCCAACGCCGCCGACGCCGTGTCGAGCATTCTGGTCGACAAGTCGGCAACGCCGACCAAGCTCGCCTTCGACAGTGTCCGCGGCTTCCTCTACATCGCGGACACCAACTTCTTCGACGAGAATTACGGCCGCACGCTGTGGCAGGCGGACGTACGCAAGGGCGGAGCACTCAAGTCGATCGTGCGTGCCGACAACCTCTACCCGGTCGACGTCGATGTCGACACGAACACCGGCAACATCTACATGACCGACACCCGGGCAACCAACCTGTGGGCGATCACCCCGGCCGGCGCGGTTCTGTCGAAGACCACGCTGTCTCCGACTGCGATTCCCAACGGCGTGGTCGTCGACGCTGCGGCAGGCATTGCATATGTCGCGGACGTCATGAACGGACACCTGTGGTCGGTCGATCTGACGACCCGCGCCACCACCGCTCTGACCGATACCAAGGTTCCGGCACTGGAGAAGGTCAAAAACCTCGCGCTCGACACCTCGACCGGCGCCATCGCGTCGACGACCAACGGGGGCAAGGTGACAGTCGTTGCCGCGTATCCGCTGCCCGCGACCGTCGAATTGCCTGCCGCTCAGGTCGGTAAGGCATATTCGCACAAGCTCGCTGCCGCCGACGCGCGCGCAACCTTTGCACTCACCAGTGGCACTCTGCCCGGCGGACTGTCCCTCGCACAGGACGGCACCATCTCGGGTACCCCCACCGCTGTCGGCAGCGGCAGCGTCGAGATCACTGCGAAGAGCGTGCTTTCGCGTGCTTCGAGCGTGACCATCGTGGTCTCCGAGGGGCCGGTCGGCCCCGTCGATCCGGGCAACCCGGGAACTGGTACCGGTTCGCTCGGTAACCTCCCCGGACTCGGTAGCCTCGGGCGCTGATCCGACCTGATACGAGAGAACCCGACCACAGCACCTGCTGTGGTCGGGTTCTTCGGTCTGCGAGGCCGCTTTCGCGTAACGCGATCGACGACTATGCGTAATTCACCCGGTCCACGTCGACGATCTCCTTGCCGAGCGGCATCAGCGAGATCGGAATCATCTTCAGGTTCGCGACCGCGAGCGGAATTCCGATGATCGTGATCGCCATCGCGACGGCGGTGACGATGTGTCCGATCGCCAACCAGATACCGGCGATGATCACCCAGATGACATTGCCGATCATCGAACCGACACCAGCGGTCGGCTTGTCGACGACGGTCTTACCGAACGGCCACAGTGCGTAGATGCCGATGCGGAATGCCGCGATTCCGAAGGGAATCGTGATGATGAGGATGCAGCAGATGATGCCTGCGGCGAAGTAACCCAACGCCAGCCAGAAGCCGCCGAAGACCAGCCAGATCACGTTCAGGAGGATTCTCATGGTCAGTGACCTTTCGGTTGGAGGCGGGAGTGATCAGCGCACGCGTCGACCGGATCTGAGCGTGTAGACGATGGCCAGAAGGAAGCCGATCGGGCACGCGAGTGCTACCAGGTACAACGCCAGGCCGGGCGGGGTGTCGCTGAAGATGTGGACTGCGAAGATGGCCACGATCGCCAGGAATCCGACGATGAACAGTGCCATCGCCGTACGGAACAGACCGTTTCCGGTGCCGGAAGTGCGCGGGTTCGGTTGAGGGTCCACACCTACGAGGATAGTGCCTGTAAACCTGGGTGCCGACCCGGGTTCGTCACAGGTAGACTGTTAACAGACTGCGCGCCCCGCTGAAGCAAGTGTGGGGCGCGTTCTTTTGCATTCTTCCACCGGAAGCGATGCGAGCAAGGCCATGAGGCTCTTCCGAGAGCCTCCCGAGCACATTGGGGCAGACGCCCCAGTCGAGTGATGAGCAGGTGAACGCGGTGCCGACCGGCAAGGTGAAGTGGTACGACGTCGAAAAGGGTTTCGGCTTTCTGTCGCAGGAAGAGGGCGAGGACGTCTACGTCCGTGCTTCCGCTCTCCCCGAGGGCGTCGAAGGCTTGAAGGCCGGCCAGCGCGTCGAGTTCGGAATGGCTGCGGGCCGCCGCGGTCCGCAGGCACTGAGCCTGAAGGTACTCGAGCCGGCGCCGTCGTTGCGCGGCGCTACGGCGACGCGTCGTGAGCCCGTCGAGCGTAAGCACACCCCTGATCAGTTGCACGGCATGGTCGAGGACATGATCACGTTGCTCGAGGCGAAGGTCCAGCCGGATCTGCGCAACGGCAAGTACCCGGACCGCAAGACCGCTCAGCGGATCTCCGAGGTCGTCCGGGCCGTCGCTCGCGAGCTCGACACCTGATCGCTCGATACGAGCTGCCATACACGGCTTCGAAACAAAATGCCCTGCACACCAATCGGTGTGCAGGGCATTTTCGACGTTCCGGGGGTCAGGCGGTCTTGATCGACCAGATCAGCAGTCCCTGTTCGCTTCCCTCACCGACGGCGAGGTGGATTTCGACGCCGACGAGTTGCTTGACGGGATCGCTCGAAGACTCGACCGTCACTGCCAGGGCCTCGCCGGGCTCGAAGACTCGGGGCTCACCGGTCTGGTTGCCGTCGGCATCCTCGTAGACGGCGAGCAGTGCCCACTGCGCATCCGAGACGTCCGTCGACAACGACAGCTGCAGCGGGTAGCCCGCTGGAACGTCGAGTGCGTAGATGTCGCCCACCTGGGCGCACTGGGACAGGTCGATGGTGCAGAAACCGGCAGGGTTCGTTTCGATCGTCTTGCCGTGTGCGTATGCAGTGATGACCGGCAGCTTGTCGGGGTCGTCGTTGATGTTCTTGATGATCACGAAAAGAACGGAGACGTAAGCAACCAGTGCCACCACCATCAGGACACTGATCGCTGCCACGATCTTCTTTGTTCTCGAGCGCATCATCACTGCGGAGTACTTCCTTGTCCTCGGTTGGATTTACCGGTGTAAATCACTTCGGTCACTTCTTGTTCGGCCAGATCGGGTCGCTTCCCGCCGAGGCCGGGCAGGAGGCTGCTTCCTCGGTAGCTCAGGAAGGTCTGCAGAAGCCCGATCGTCAGGAACACCGATACAACAGTGAACCCGATCCAGTATTCGGTCGGAAGCAGAACCCCCAATGCGCCGCCGAGTACCCAGCTCAGCTGCAGAACCGTCTCGGATCTACCGAATCCGGACGCGATCGATTCCTCGGGCAGGTCGTGCTGGAGTGACGCGTCGAGTGAGACCTTGGCGAGTGCGCTGGCGGCCGATGCGATGAGCGTGGCAAGCGCGGCCGTCATGAGGTTGTCCGTCAGCGCTGCGATCACCGCGATGATCCACACCGACGCAGTGCACCGGAGCACGATCAAGGCAGGCCGGCCGAGCTTGAGGCGCGCACCCGTGGCATTTCCGGCGAAGTTACCCAGACCGGCTGCTGCGCCGACCAGGCCGAGCATCATGGCCTGCTGGAGCGGCTCGTGATCGGTGCGTGATTTGGCGACGAACGCGATGTAGAGCGTCAGGAAGCCGGTGAGCACGCGAATGGTGCCGTTGCCCCAGAGTCCGATGATCACGGCGCGTCCGAGAGGCTGACGGACCTTGGCAGGTTTGGCGTCCGGCTGCGGTGGGGCGCTGCCGGCGTGATGCGCTTCGTCCGGGTGGTAGGTGATGGTCGCGGGTACCTCACCCTCGGTGACCTCGACCCACGACGGGATTCGCATGCTCAGATATGCGCCGAACACGGTGACGGCGACCGCGAACCACAAGGCGCCGGTGGAACCGAAAGCGAGCGCGAGCGCACCTGCGACCGCGCCGGCCCCGATCGTTCCACCGATCAACCCGAAGACCGTCAGACGCGAATTCACGCGCACCAGGTCTATTTCCGGTGGTAGGACGCGTGGTGTCACTGCACTCTTGAGCACCGAGAACGATTTACTGAGCACCATCATGCCGAGCGCGGCCGGATAGAGGATCCAACTGTCGAAGTTGAAGACCAGGATCACCGCGAGGAGCGTCCGGATTCCGAACGACGACGCGAGTGCGATGCGGCGTCCGCGCTGCAACCGGTCGAGCATGGGGCCGATGAGCGGTGCGATGACCGCGAACGGTGCGATCGTGATCAGGAGATAGAGCGCGACCTTGGTCTTGTCCTCGCCCGTCGCGGCCGAGAAGAACAGCGTGTTGGCCAGAGCGACGGAGATCGCCGCGTCGGTCGCGTTGTTCGTCATCACCGCGTAGGTGAGAGCGGTCAGACCGGACTTGTCCGCGCCGTCGGCCTTCGCCGCGCGCTGGAAGGTCGCGATGCCCTTGTTCGTCAGTTCGCGGCTGCGCATCGCTGCGACGCGAGTGACGGTGAGCTTGCGAGGCATCGGTGGAGCCTTGGGAGCGTCCGCCCCCGGCGTCTTCGAACCGGCCGCGGATTCGGAGTCTCCCCGCGATTCGGGAATCGGATGCAGCGGTGGCAAAGGCGTGCGACGGGCAGCGGGACGGGCCGAAGGTGGGTAATTGTCCGGGCGGGCCGCGGGTGGGTAATTGTCGTAACCGGGGTGCACCTGTTGCCCCTCCGGCTCGTCGTGGATTCGCCGAGTTTCGGGGTCGTAGGGTTCGCGCGGTCCGGTCACCACTCAATTCTGTCCTAGTGTCGGCGCGGCTACCACGCACACCCCTGCGAGTCCTGTGTCATGTCGGACTCAGTTAACAAAACGGACTTCGAACATCTGCGGCCAATACTTGCCGGTGAGCAGGAATCGATCGGTACCGGGAATCTGCGCGATGCCGTTGAGAACGTCGACGGTGCTGGTCGATCCATCCGTGACGAGTTCTTCGCGTAGCGCCGATGCGTCGTACACGTTCGTTACGGTGCCGTCCGACGGGTCGATTCGGACGACGGTGTCCGTGGTCCAGACATTGGCGTAGACAGAGCCGTCTTCGGAGCATTCCAGTTCGTTCAGTTTGCCGACGGACTCCGAAGATCTGGTGACGTCGATCGTGGAGATCGACGCGAAGGTTTCGGGATCGCGAAAGGTCAACGTGGCCGAACCGTCGCTCGAGACCAGCCGATCCCCGAGCGAACAGATTCCCCATCCCTCGGTGTCGAGTGGGAACCGCCCTCGTTCGGTCAAGGTGTCCTTGTCACGGGCGATGGCAACGCCGTCTTTCCAGGTGAGTTGCCACAGTGTGTCTCCGGCGACCGTGATGCCCTCACCGAACAACGGCGGGTCGAGATCGGCACGCGCAACTTCCGGTCCCGAAGCGGGGGACTGCTCGTCGGAGATCTCGCTCGAGCGCACCCAGGACTGCCCGACGCGTCCGGTGCTTTCGTACAACCGGTTTCCGTCGATCTCGAGGCCCTGCGTGAACGCGTCGGGATCGTGCGCGGACACTCGAACGATCTCGACGGAGCCGGTTTCGGACGTGAGGTTGTCGGGAGCGCCGGGGGAATCGGAGCACCCCGCCAAGGCCGACGCGATCACGGCGACCACTGCAAAAGTGCGCACGGAATTGGCGTGTGACCTACTCATCTGCCCAGCATGGCAGCCCAGTGCGTTGCGGACTTGCGGTGGTGCGGCAAACTGGAGGAGTGAGTGTTGCTACTTCTCCAGAGCGTGCAGTGCCGCGCCCAGTACTGGCCGATGCGGTCGAGCTTGCCCGAAAGGCAGTCGTCGACCTGCATGAAGGCGGTGTGGGGGCATACCTCGGCGTGACGTCGGAGGACGAATTCGCCGCCACCCATCGATTTGCAGCAGACATTCCGGGATACCGCGGTTGGCAGTGGGCGGTTGTCGTCGCTGCCGGACCGGAGGACACCCACGCCACGATCAGTGAGTTGGCGCTGTTGCCGGGTCCCGACGCGTTGGTTGCGCCGGAATGGCTGCCATGGGATCAGCGGATTCGTCCCGGCGATCTGTCCGTCGGTGACCTACTCGCCCCGCCGGCCGAGGATCCTCGCCTCGTTCCCGGCTACGTCGCCACCGGTGACCCGGAAGTCGACGAGGTAGCTCTCGAAATCGGGCTCGGCCGCAAACAGGTCATGAGCCTCGAGGGCCGACTCGATGCCGCGCAGCGTTGGTTCGACGGTGACTTCGGCCCGGAGTCGGAGATGGCGAAGGCCGCGCCGTCGACGTGTGGACTGTGTGGATTCTTCCTTCCACTCGCCGGTTCGCTGCACGCAGCGTTCGGTGTGTGCGGAAACGAACTCTCCGCAGACGGCCGTGTGGTCAGCGTGTCCTACGGTTGTGGCGCGCACTCGGACACCAGCTTGCCGCTCGGTGCGGGCTCGCCTCAGTTCGACGCATTCGACGACGGAGCCGTCGAGCTGATTGCGGTGCCGGCTCGCCCGTCGAGCGTTGTTGCAGTTGAGGATTCGGTATCCACCGAGTAGAAGATCCGTTCGGTACGGACGCACTCCGCGAGGCGACGCTGCGCGCGTGGTCGGAATCTCCGACGCGATTGCGTGAAGACGCGGCTGCGGAATCCGACCTCGCAAAGGCCGGGTACCGCGACCGTCTGCTCACCGAACTGGCGCAGAACGCTGCCGATGCAGCTGCACGCGAGGGCGTCCAGGGCTCTTTGTGGGTGGATGTGGACGGTCGGACGCTGACGGTGGCGAACACGGGCCGTCCACTGGACGAATCCGGTGTACATGCGCTGACCGCGCTGCGCGCGTCGAACAAGGTCGACGCCGACGAAGGTGTGACGGGACGGTTCGGCGTCGGATTCTCGGCAGTTCTCTCGGTCAGTGACGAGGTGGAACTGCGCTCGTCGACGGGATCGATTCGATTCTCTGCCTCGCACACTCTGCGCGAGATCGAGTCTCGCGAACTCCCCGTGCCGGAAACCGGTGTCCCCGTGCTTCGTTTGGTGTGGCCCTCTGGCGAATTGCCGAGCGACGGTGCCGATTCGGAAGTGGTGCTGACGCTTCGGCCGGACGTAGATGCCGCAGCGCTGCTTTCGCAGATGGCACGTGAGGCTGTCGACCTGCTCCTCGAACTCCCGGCTCTCGGATCAATTCGTCTGGGTGAGAAGACTTTTCGGCGATCGGAACGGGTGCTGGATTCCGGCCTCGTCGAGATCGCGATCGGTGATCGCACGTGGTGGCAGTACACCGCGCCGAACGCACGATGGTTGGTGCCGGTCCGCGACGGGGTCGTCGAGCCGGTCGCAGACGACGTCCTGCGGGCGCCGACGCGATCCGACGAGGAGCTGTCGATCCCCGCGATCATCATTGCCGACATTGCAATGCAACCCGATCGGCGACGCCTCATGCCCGCTGCACCGATCGCTCCGCTTGCCGAGGGGTACGCGAAGTTCCTTGCTGCACTACCTCCTCGGCAGCGAACGGCACTCGTTCCGATTCCGGCCTTCGCTCGCAGTGAAACGGATTCGCTTCTGCGCGAAGCGCTTCTGAAGGAGCTGCAGGAAAACGAGTGGCTTCCGGTGGTCGGTGAGCCCGACCGCGCGCCGCAGCGAGCATCCGTGGTGCCCGGGCTCGGTGATGACCTTGCCGAGTTGCTCACCGACATCATCGGTGGCCTGGTTGTCCCCGAGCTCTCCGGCCCCAAGCACGAGCGAGCGCTCGCGGCGGTGTCGACACACCGCATCGGGCTCGCGCGCATCGCCGAACTGCTCAGTGGTTCGGAACGTGAACCCAAGTGGTGGAATCGCCTCTATTCCGCTCTCGAGCCTCTGGTGATCGACACTCTTGCGGTGGAAGAGCTTGGAACACTGCCGGTTCCGCTCTCCGATGGACGGACGGTGACCGGGCCGCGGACCGTCGTCGTCGGCGTCGAACTGGGTGAAGACGCGCCGTCGGTGCAGTGGACGAGGTTGGTTCATCCCGTCGCGGTTCACCCGTTGCTGTCTCGATTGGGAGCGCAGACTGCGAGTGCCACCGACCTGCTGTCCGATCCGGCGCTGCGCGCATTGATCGAAGATGCTGCGGACCAAGATGATTCGGTAGCGACGGAGTTGGCGCAAGTGGTGCTCGGATTGGCGGCCCACGTGGCGCCAGGGGCGCTGCCGTCGTGGATCGGTGAAGTGCTGCTTCCTGATTCGGAAGGCGAATTGCGGTCCGCCGACCAACTTCTGCTTCCGGGAGCTCCCCTTGCAAGCGTCCTGGTCGAGGATTCTCCCTTCGGCATCGTCGACGCTGATTTTGTTCAGCGGGTGGGGGAGCAGGCGCTACGGGTAGTCGGTGTCGGGTGGGGTTTCACGGTGGTCCGTGAGGAATTGCCTTCCGGCCCCGATCACGATCTCGACGCCGAAGACGCATGGTGGGACACCCTCGACGAGGACCCCGAATACATCGAAGCCGTGCGCGATCTCGACCTCGTGGACGAAGACCGCTGGCCGCAGGCGTTGTCGCTGCTGGTCGAGTCGCCGGCGACGCGGGCGCTGCTCACCGACCGTCGTGGATACACGGCGTGGTGGTTGCGTTCGAATGCCGAACTCGGCGGTGAGGTGCTGGGCTTGCTGCGCGCTCCGGGCGATCGCACCTTCGAGGGATTGCTCGATGCTGCCGAACACCCCGACGCCGGATTCTTCTCCGGATTGCTGGCATCGGATACCGTCGACGATCCGGAACTGGCTCAGCTGCTGCTCGATCGGCTTGCGGACCCACTACGGATGCCGGCCTCCGCCGTCGTCGCGCGGACGCACCGACTACTGGGGGAGGCAGCGCAGCGACGGGTTCTCGACCTGGAGGAACTGCACCTGCCGCCGTTCGTGCGAGGCCTTTCCGGCGATCTGGTCGATCCCGGCGACGCCCTTGTTCTCGACCGACCGTGGCTGGGAGCGGCACTGCCTGCACAACGAGTGGTGCTCGGCAGCTTCGAGACGGCCGACGCACTGGCAGATCTGCTCGACGTCGCGACGGCGTCTGCATCCGTTCACGGACGAGTGAGCAGCACCGGCGTCGTCACGACGTGCGCGAACGAACCGCAGGCAGTTCTCGGCTTCGCAGCCCTCGGCCGTGAGGTTCCCGGCGGCGAGGTAGTGATCCATCACGAACTGTCGGTGGAACTGACGGGAGCGGTGGAGGCGACAGTGACCGTGCCGTGGTGGGTGGACTCGGACGGCGTTCATCACGTGATGCGCACGTGGACTCTGCCGCAAGGGATGTGAGGGCAGATGTCTTTTGATCAGTGGGTACTCGACAGTGCAGTGAGTCAGCGGACGGCGTGGCTCGTGGACGTCGTCGACGTCATCACCGACAGCGGCGGAACCCTGGCGTCGTGGCTGATCGCGACGCTGCTCACGATCGTGCTTCTGGTTCGGAGACTGCGTACCGAAGCTCTGCTGATCGCCGGATCGATGTTGACCGGTCTGCTCGTGATGAGCGGATTGAAGCGCATCTTCACGCGAACCCGCCCACCCGTTCCGGAGAGATTGATCGAAATCGATTCGTATTCGTTCCCGTCGGGCCACGCGATGATGAGCGCGATACTCGCGACTTCGGTTGCCGCCGTGATTCTTCGGCTTGCCTTGCCGAGGCTCGCGAAGATGGCAATGCTCGCGAGCCTCGGCCTGTACACGATCGCTGTCGGATTCTCCCGCGTCTACCTGGCTGCCCATTGGATGACCGATGTGCTGGCAGGCTGGGCGTTCGGGATGGTGTGGGCCGGAGTGTGGATCTGGGGAACTGCGCAGATCAGAAAGCGCCGGGCGCTGGTTACTTCGTGAGTTCGGCGAGTAGTTGGCTCGTGGCCCACGGCAAGCTCAGTGCCGAGCTCGCGGTCAAGGCCGCACCGACCTGCGGAGCCTGATCGTCGTTGACGTAGACGACGCGATTGTCCTTGACCACGTCGAGTTGCTGGAAGCCAGGGTTGTTTCGGACCGCCTGTGCGGCATCGGGATTGCCGATGACAACGAGACGGTCCACGTCGAGGAGATCCAGTCGTTCGGTGGAGATCGGCGCGTAGAACTCACCGTTCATCAAGGCCTCGACCGCGGGAGCAGGTTTGAATCCGAGACTGCCGAGAACCCGTCCGCGGGCGTCCTCGGAGGAGAAGGCGTAGAACTCCGGGGTCGCGTCGACGCTGATGATCACCGCGGTCTGGTCTGCAAATTCCGGGTGAGCGCTTCTGGCGTCGGCGAACTGCTTGTCGATATCGGCGACCAACTTCTCGCCGTCGGCTTCGCGACCCACTGCCTTCGCTGCGGTCTTCGTCGTGATCTGCCACGGAGTTGCGTAGTCGCCGTAGGCCGGATCCTTCGCGACGGTCGGGGCGATCGCGGAAAGTGTGCTGTACAGGTCTTTGTCGATGCTCGAGTAGAGCGCGAGGATCAGGTCGGGCTCGAGCGCAGCGATCTTTTCGACGCTGATCGTGGTTTCGGGATTGCTGCCGACGACGGTCGGTTCGGTTCCGCCCCAAGGGCCGGTGACCCATGGCCACGTGCGGTTGACGTCCGGTTCGCCCGGGTACTGGTTGACCATTCCGACGGGCTTGATGCCCAGAGCCAACAGAGCCTGCTCGTCGTTGTAACCGACGGTGACGATCCGTTGTGGTTCGGAATCGATCGTGGTGCTGCCGAAAGCGTGATCGATCGTGACGGGGAAGGCGCCACCACCGGAACTCGACGAACTACTTGCTGCGTCGTCGTTCGAACTGCAGGAGACGAGTGCTGTGCCGACCAGGGCGACCACAGCAACGGATGTCAGTCTCGTCCAACGTCCTCGGCTTTTCCAACGATTTCGGTGGGAGATCTTCACGGCTACGTGGTTCCTTTCAGCATTGACAAGCTAAGACCGACACGAGAGTGAAGGGTAGGCTTACCATACTGAATGGGTGATCGACCTGCTCAGTCGACCAGACCGGCGCCCTGTTGTGCGCCCTTGTCACCGCGCACAGCTGCGCGTCGTTGAATGGAGAACAGAGCGAAGCCGAGGAAGCCGACTCCGATACCCGCGTAACAGATCGGGAGTGCATCCGACCAACGATCGCCGCTCATCGCGACCACGATCGTGGCGATCACCCACAACGCGGTGCCGATGATCAGTGCCGGCGCGGGTGCGGACAATTTGCCGATCAGGCCTGTTGTGTTGCGAGTCTCCGTCACAAAATTAACGCTACCCGTACCCCGGTGGCCTACTCTCCCTAGTGCGACCGGCTTCATGTGCGCCGGCACACGGCGACCTACAGCGATGGGGAAAGAACAAACATGGCGGCACCCGGCAAGATCCTCGACACCTATTTCAAGATCAGCGAACGAGGGTCGACGATCTCGACCGAGATTCGCGGCGGTGTCGTCACCTTCGTGGCGATGGCCTACATCGTGGTCCTCAACCCCCTGATCCTCGGCAGTTTCTCGGCTGACGACGCTGCAGCGAAGACCGACGTTCTCGGCAACATTCTTCCGGTCAACCAGGTGGCTGCGGTCACCGCTCTGGTTGCGGGCCTGATGAGCATCGTCTTCGGTGTCGTTGCCAACTATCCGTTTGCCATCGCCGCGGGTCTCGGCATCAACAGCCTGCTCGCCGTCACAATCGCACCTCAGGTCACCTGGCCCGAGGCGATGGGCCTGGTGGTCATCGACGGTGTGATCATCGTTCTGTTGGCACTCACCGGTTTCCGAACTGCGGTGTTCAATGCGATTCCCTCGGCATTGAAGTCCGCGATCGCGGCCGGTATCGGCATGTTCATCGCCTTCATCGGACTGGTCGACGCCGGATTCGTCCGCCGTATCCCCGATGCCGCCGGTACGACGGTTCCCGTCGGACTCGGAATCAACGGCTCGATCGCTTCGTGGCCGACCGTGGTGTTCATCTTCGGTGTGCTGCTCATGGGTGTTCTGGTCGTGCGCAAGGTTCGTGGTGGACTGCTGATCGGCATCGTCGTCACGACGATCCTCGCCGCGATCATCGAGGCAGTTGCCGACGTCGGACCCTCGCTCGGAACCAACCCCAAGGGCTGGAACCTCAGCATCCCCGCGATCCCGGAGATGCTCGGTGGTATGCCTGATCTGAGCCTGGTCGGCGACGTCAGCATCTTCGGCGCATTCACCCGCATCGGTGTTCTGGCCGCCAGCCTGCTTGTCTTCACTCTCGTGCTCGCGAATTTCTTCGACGCCATGGGCACGATGACGGGTCTCGGTAAGGAAGCCGGCCTGACCGACAAGGACGGAAACCTCCCCAACGTCGGTCGCGCGCTTGTCGTCGAAGGCGCGGGCGCGATCGTGGGCGGTGGCGCTTCGGCGTCGTCGAACACCGTGTTCGTGGAATCCGCGTCGGGTATCGCCGAAGGCGCCCGCACGGGCCTGGCAAACGTCGTGACCGGACTGCTCTTCCTCGTCGCGATGTTCCTGACGCCGCTCTACTCCGTCGTGCCGATCGAGGCAGCTGCGCCTGCCCTCGTCGTCGTCGGTGCGCTGATGATCGGGCAGGTCCGAGACATCGATTTCACCAAGTTCTCGGTTGCTCTCCCGGCGTTCCTGACCATGATCGTCATGCCGTTCACCTACTCGATCGCCAACGGCATCGGCGTCGGCTTCATTTCATGGGTGGTCCTGCACGCTGCCAGCGGTGGTATCAAGAAGATCCACCCGTTGCTCTGGATCGTGGCGGCACTTTTTGTGGCCTACTTCACTGTCGGACCCATTACCGACGCCCTTACGTGAAATCAGGGTTGACCGGTATTCGATTACGTGAGCTACCGGCCAGCTCTTGACGTATTGTCTGACGCGTGACCACCGAAACTCGTGCGCTGGCCAGCGATCTTTCCCTGGCTGTAGTGCGTCTCACCAGGCATCTGCGCGGCCGCAGAGTCGACGCTCAGGTATCGCTGACGCAACTGTCCGCCTTGGCGAGCCTGGATCAGTACGGCCCGATGACTCCTGGCGTACTCGCAGCACGTGAGAAAGTGCAGCCGCCGTCGATGACGCGCGTTGTTGCTTCTCTCGCCGAGCTCGGTCTGGTCGAGCGCTCGCCGCATCCCACGGACGGTCGTCAGATCATCGTGAATCTGTCCGACGCCGGGCAGGCGTTGCTCGCGGACGAAACCCATGCGCGCGAGGCGTGGATGAACGAGCAGCTGGCCGGGCTGGGTGGCGAAGAACTCGCGACGCTGCGCGGTGCCGTCGAGATCATCACCGAGATGGTCAACAAGACGGAGTAGCTCCGCTACCTAGAGGTCGTTGCCCAAACGAATTACTCGAGGGGCAAGATAGTGGGGTGCCCCGAGACCCCGATTCCGGCATGTTTGCCGCGCTCCACAACCGCAACTACCGCCTTTGGGCTTCCGGACAGATCGTTTCTCTGGTCGGCACGTGGATGCAACGCATCGCCCAGGACTGGCTGGTACTGACGCTCTCGGACGGCAACGCGCTGGCGGTGGGCATCGTCATGGCCTTGCAGTTCGGCCCGACGCTGTTCTTGTCGGTGTGGGGTGGGGTGCTGGCCGATCGGTACGACAAGCGTCGGATCCTGATCTTCACGCAGTGGGCGAGTGCGGTATGCGCGCTGGTGTTGGGTCTGTTGGACGTCGGTGGGCTCGTCGCGTTGTGGCATGTCTTCCTGATTGCCTTTGCCCTCGGCTGTGTCTCGGCGCTCGACGCACCCGTGCGTCAATCGTTCACCATCGAAATGGTGGGCAAGGAACACCTGTCCAACGCCATCGCGCTCAACTCCATGACGTTCAACACGGCCCGCATCGTCGGTCCGGCCATCTCGGGTGTGCTGATCAACCTGATCGGATCAGGGTGGGTGTTCCTGCTCAACGTCGCAACATTCGGTGGGGTGCTCATCGCGCTCTACCTGATGAACAAGAAGGAGTTGATCCCGTCGGAACCGGCCCCGCGCACCAAGGGGCAGGTGCGCGACGGGTTCCGATATGTATGGGGCCGCAAGGACCTTCGCGTGATCATGGTGTCGGTCTTCATGGTCTCGACCTTCGGCCTGAACTTCGCGATCAGCCTGGCGGTGATGGCGCGCAACACGTTCGGCCTCGAGGCCGACGGTTACGGATTGCTGTCCACGACGCTCGCCGTGGGCACCCTTGCCGGCGCTGCGTACGCCGCAAGACGGAAGGAAGCGCCGCGGTTGCGGACGTTCCTCGGTGCCGCCGTGGCTTTCGGTGTGTTCGAGGTCGCGGTGGGATTGATGCCTACCTACGCGTTGGTGGCGCTGATGTTGATCCCCACGGGCGCACTGACGTTGACGTTCACGACGTCCGCGATGAACATCCTGCAGATGTCGGTGCCTTCCGAGATGCGCGGGCGGGTGATGGGTATCTACATGCTCAGTTTCCTCGGTGGCACACCGCTGGGAAGCCCGTTGCTGGGTTGGCTCGCCGACTCCGTGGACCCACGTGCGCCCTTGATCGTGGGCGGAGTGATCTCGCTCGTCTCGGGCACTGTGGCCGGGGTGTACCTGCTACGCAGCGAAGGGCTGAAACTTCGTCTTGCGCGACCGGAAGACGGTGGCAGGCTGCCGGTTTTCGTCCTGCGTCCGGTGATCGTATGCGACGCGACCGAACAGGCAGTCGAGGCTAGCCGCGCGCCGTGACCTTCTCACGCTTGGGAAACACCGTGTAGCTCAGGGCGATTGCTCCCCAGATTGCGAGTACCACTGTCAGCTTGCTGATCCATCCGTCGAGGGCTCCAGTACGGGTGGGGTCGTCGACGAGGAAGATGGCCGCGCCGAGAAGTCCGCACGCGACGGCCCAGGCGATCGCGGCTTTGCCGAACTCGCGCCATTCGCGCAGTGCTCGCGCACTCCCGTACTTGGGTGGTGCGACGGGAGCCGGGCCGCCGGCGAATCGGTAGGCGAACCTGGCGTCGGCCCAGGAGATGAGGCTGTGTCCGAACGCGACGGAGAATCCGATGTAGGCCGCGGCAAGCCCATGGGTGAAGTTCGCCTCGCCACCGCCACGAAGATCGAGGGCTGTGGCGACGAGCAGTACGACATCCACCAGGGGCGCGCAGATGAGCAGTGCGGCGCCCAGCGTTTTGCGGCGCAGTAGATAGCGGGCCGCGAGACCTGCGGCGATGAACACCCAGAACATGATTTCGCACGCGATGATCAGGTGGACGATCATGACATCAGCTCATTTCTAGTACGACTGTGTTAGTGATCGAAAACTAGCACAGCTGTGTTAGTTTTGTGAAGTGGTGAAACGTAGCAGTCCGGATGAGCGGCGTGAAGAGATCGCCGAGGCCGTGTGGCGTGTGATCCGTCGAGACGGTGTGGCGAGCGCCAGCGTCCGGGCGGTCGCGGACGAGGCGAAGATGTCGACGGGGTCGCTACGGCACTTCTTCGCGACGCAGTCCGAACTCTTGCTGTTCGCGATGACGCTCGTGACCGTCCGGGTGGAGGAAAGGATTGCCGGCATCGACTTCGATCCCGACATCCGCCGCGCGATACGTCAGTTCACCGATCAGTTCGTTCCCCTCGACCAAGATCGGCGTGAAGAAATGCAGGTTTGGGAGGCCTTTGCTGCTGCCGCCCAAGCCGATTCGGCGTTGACGGCCGTGCGTGACGAGACAGACCGGACCTTGTTCGAGCACTTTCGTTCGTTCGTGGAAGCGGCGCATCGAGCGGGTTTTCTACGGCCGGGTGCCTCGGTCGACATCGAGGCGATGAGATTGCATGCGCTCGCCGACGGGCTCGCGTCGCACGGCGTCGACAATCCCGAGCGAACCAATCCAGAGGTGATCAGCCAGGTGCTCGACGCGCATTTTGTCACGCTGTTGCGTTAGGTCGGGAGTAGTGGTGGGGGCTCGCGGTGCGTACGGCACGATAGACCCGTGGTTCACGTCATCGACATCTCAGATCCCGCCGATCCCCGGCTGGATGACTTTCGCGATCTCAACTCTTCGGATCGGCGCCCCGACCTGCCGGAGGGCAAGGGACTGGTCATCGCCGAGGGAGTGTTCGTCACTCAGCGACTGCTGACTTCGCGGTTCGAGCCGATCAGTCTCCTCGGCGTCGAACGACGGCTCCTGGAGCTCGCTGACGATCTCGACGGTGTGGACGTGCCGTTCTACCGTACGAGCGCCGAAGTGATGGCCGAGGTCGTCGGATTTCACCTCAACCGCGGCGTCCTCGCTGCAGCAGCACGCCCGGCACCGCTCGCGGTCTCGGACGTGTTGAAGGACGCGAAGACCGTCGTGGTCCTCGAAGGCGTCAACGATCACGAGAATCTCGGCTCGATGTTCCGCAACGCCGCGGGGCTCGGTGTCGATGCAGTTCTGTTCGGGAAGGGTTGTGCCGACCCGCTGTACCGGCGGTCGGTCCGTGTGTCGATGGGGCACGTGCTGCGAGTGCCCTTCGCGCATGTGGCAAAGTGGCCACACGACTTGGATGAGCTGCGTGGCAACGGTTTTCAGCTCATTTCCTTGACTCCGAATCCGGAAGCGGTCACTTTGGCCGAAGCGATGACCGGGGAGAAGGTAGCGCTACTGCTGGGCGCCGAGGGGCCAGGTTTGACCGAACATGCGATGCGGGCCACCGATATTCGTGCCAAGATACCCATGGCGCCCGGCACCGACTCGCTCAACGTCGCGACCGCAGCGGCGATGGCCTTCTACGAACGTGTCAGGACCGGCCGGTGACTCAGGACCGCACGCCCTGGTTCACCGGAATCGCGGTGTCGGTGTTCGCAGCCATGCTCTCGACCAGTGCCGTCGCGGCGTTCTGTGTCGCGCTGGGCAACGTGAACGTGCTCCTGGCGGTTGTCGTCAATGTCATTGCGGTAGGCGGACTTGCGCCGACCGTCTGGCGCTGGCGAGCCGTCCCCGTCTGGCGATGGGTGGTCTACGGCGCGGTAGTCGGCGTACCGCTCGGGTGGATCGCAGCGATAGCCGCGTGAACCTGTGAGGCTGCTCGGCGCTACTTGAAGCCGAAGTACCGAGCGAGGCGGCCGCGCGGCTTGGCCACCGGTGCGTCGTGGATCGGCGGCATGTTTTCGGGCATGGGTACCTCTGTCGGCGCCTGCTCGGGCATCGGCGCGGGGGCTGGGGGTGCAGGTTTGGGTGCCTCGCCGGGTCGGTGAATCTTGAAGCCCCACAGGAGAATCTGCGTTATGTCGAGTTCGTGTTCTCGCGGCGCGCCGGTGTATCGAAATCCCAGCCACTCGAGGTTGGCGGACTCCGCGAACTGTTGCGGGTGGAACGGAAGCGACTGCGGATCAGGCAGGATCCCGGGCGGGTAACGCAGGGGATGGTTGCCGGCCCAGAATTCCAGTTCCCAGGTCTGGGGGATCCCCAGATTTTCGACGATGTCGATCGGGATGGCACTGAACGAGCGTCGTAGCTCGCCGTCCTCCCACAGTGCAAACGAACCCTGCGCGGTTTCGGGGACGGAGCTGATCAACAGCGTCGAGCCACCCTCTGCCGAAAGGTGCCAGGAATCAGGCAGTTTCGAGGGGACGAAGGTGCTGAGTTCGGAGCTGCAGACGACACTCACTCGGCCGTACGCGCCGACGAAGACGTAGCCGGGGCTCACCGTCGCGGCCATCGACAGCGGCTGAGGCCCGAGCGACTCGAACTCCTTGTCCGGGTACAGCGACATGGCGATTTTCAGGGCCTCGGTCTGATCCGGCTGTGGGTACCTGCTCAATTCGGTGCGAGCGTCTGCGCCGCCCAGAAACCAGATCGTCGATACCCGTGCAGCCACCGGCAGCCCTCTCTCCTCAGCCTCGCTCGAAAGAAGAATACTTTCCTTCGGGTCAGCGACCGCTGCTGCGGACCCCGAGGAGTACGTCGTCCCACGAGGGAAGAGCAGGCCGTCCGCGCTTGTCCTTGGTCTGCGTCTGCTGCGGAGCGGTTTTCGGGGTCACATCCGGTGCGGGTTCGGGAACCTCTTCGGTGACGACGGTTTCCGGCTCGACAGCAATCGGTTCGGGCGCCACGATCCGTTCCGCCACCACCGTCCGCTCGGGGACTACTGTGCGCTCGGAAACTGCTGTCCGCTCGGAAACTGCTGCGGGCTCGGGCTCGATCTCCGCCACCGGTTCGACGTCGAATCGGGACAGTTCGAGCTGCTGCGGCTCGTTCGAGACCACCGGTACCAGGCCGCGGAGCGGGCGACCGAAGTCGGGATCGATCAAGTCGAATGCCGCGTCGTCGAGTGCGACGATCGTTCCGCCGTGCGCGTCGGGCTGGTAGCGCCAGTGCGCGGCGTTGGTGGTGCGGCCGGCCTGCCACTGCAACTGCGCGACCCACTGATTGTCCTCGTCGCGCCAGGCATCCCAGGTGGCCTCGTCGATACTGTGGCCGCGGGCGCGGAATGCGTGGGTCACGATTTCGGAGAGGGTGGGAACTGTCGGACCGTTGTCGCGCACCGGGTGTCCGCCCTGCGCCATTTCCGCGGCGCGGGAGCGCTCGAGCAGAACGGGGTACGCAAAGCGCTCGACCTTGCTGATGGGGATCTTCGCTTCTTCGGCGACCTGCTCTACGGAAGCACCGGAACGAATGCGCGCCTGAATTTCGCGGGGACGGAGTTGGCTTTCCATTTCGATCTCAATCTGGCCGAGTCGAGCCACGTCTCCGCGGGAAGCTGCACGAAGTTTGTCATCGGCGGGAAGCCGGAATTTCTGGCCGGTTTCAGCATCTGCGCACACCACATGCGATCCATCGGGTTCAAGTCCGATCACTCGAAGCTCTCGCACATTGACCTCCTTATCGCGCCGGCTCGCGACTTTGCGCCGCGCTCAACTGTAATTCATTCGTGACCATGGACTCGGCAGGACACGCAGGGCGAGATGACCTCGGATCCGCCCACCGGTGTGGTAGCTCACAAGGCCTGGCGCAAACGACGCTCGGCCCCCGACGTCATGCCGGGGGCCGAGCGGTGAAGCAAATGTGAAAATCAGCCGAGCTGAGAAACGACCCAGTCGATGCTCTTGGTGAGAGCGGTGACGTCATCGGGGTCGATGGCCGGGAACATGCCGACGCGCAGCTGGTTGCGGCCGAGCTTGCGGTACGGCTCGGTATCGACGATTCCGTTGGCGCGCAGGATCTTTGCCACCTCGGCAGCGTCGACGTCGTCGTTGAAGTCGATGGTGCCGACAACCTGCGAGCGGTGTGCCGGATCAGCGACGAACGGCGTTGCGAACTCACTGGCCTCGGCCCAGTTGTACAGGCGCGAGGACGAATCCGCGGTGCGAGCGGTGGTCCAGTCGAGGCCGCCGTTGCTGTTCATCCACTCGATCTGGTTGGCGAAGAGCAAGAGGGTGGCCAGGGCCGGGGTGTTGTACGTCTGATCCTTGGAGCTGTTGTCCACGGCGATGGGCAGCGAGAGGAAGTCAGGCGTCCAGCGTCCCGAATCCTTGATCTCCGCGACGCGTTCGAGGGCGGCCGGGCTCATCAGCGCGATCCACAGTCCGCCGTCTGCAGCGAAGCACTTCTGCGGAGCGAAGTAGTAGACGTCGGAATCGGCGACATTGACCGGAAGTCCGCCGGCGCCCGAGGTGGCGTCGATGGCGATCAGTGCGTTCTCCGAACCCGCGGGACGCGAGACGGGGATCGACACACCGGTGGAGGTCTCGTTGTGCGCCCAGCCGATGAGATCGACGGACGGGTCGGAGACCGGCACCGGTGCGCTGCCCGGATCGGCGGAAACGACGATCGGGTCACCGATGAACGGGTTGGCCTTGGCGACCGAAGCGAACTTGGAGCTGAATTCGCCGTTGGTCAGGTGCAGCGACTTCTCGCGGATGAGGCCGAATGCGGCCGCATCCCAGAACGCAGTGGTTCCGCCGTTGCCGAGGACGACCTCGTAGCCCTCGGGCAGTGAGAACAGATCGGCGAGGCCGGAACGAATGCTGGCCACAACGTTCTTGACCGGCTTCTGGCGATGGCTGGTGCCGAACACCGAAGCGCCCACCTCGACCAGGGACTGCAGCTGATCGGGGCGAACCTTGGAAGGACCGCAGCCGAAGCGTCCGTCGGCGGGCTTGAGGTCGGCGGGGATGATCGGTGTGGAGGTCATCGCTTCTTTCTGTTCCTTCACTTGTGTTCTGTACTACCGTGATTGGCGAATTCGAGCGGGGTACTACGCGTGGCTGATCTGGTCCCAGCCCTCGACCGACTCCGGAGTGCGGGGCGCCGGGCCGGTGTAGATGGCGGCCGGGCGTACCAGCTTACCGAGACGCTTCTGCTCGAGGATGTGTGCACACCAGCCGGCGGTGCGGCCACAGGTGAACATGGCGGGCATCATGTGCGCGGGAACCTCGGCGAAGTCGAGGATGACGGCGGCCCAGAACTCGACGTTGGTCTCGATCGCGCGATCGGGACGACGCTCACGCAGTTCTGCCAGTGCAGCCTGCTCGAGAGCTGCGGCAGCCTCGTAGCGGGGAGCGTTGAGGCGCTTCGCCGTGGCGCGGAGCACGCGTGCACGGGGATCTTCGGCGCGGTAGACGCGGTGTCCGAAGCCCATGAGCTTTTCCTTGCGGTCGAGGATTCCCTTGACCAGCGCGCGGGCGTCGCCGGTCTTCTCGGTCTCTTCGATCATCGGAAGAACGCGGGCCGGTGCGCCGCCGTGCAGCGGGCCGGACATCGCGCCGATGGCGCCGGAAAGCGAAGCCGCGACGTCGGCGCCCGTGGAGGCGATGACGCGGGCCGTGAAGGTGGAGGCGTTCATGCCGTGCTCGGCTGCCGAGACCCAGTACGCGTCGATTGCCTCGACGTGTGCCGGATCGGGCTCACCCTTCCAGCGAACCATGAAGCGTTCGGTGACGGTCTTGGCCTCGTCGATGCGGCTCTGCGGGACTGCCGGCTGGTAGATGCCGCGAGCGGACTGCGCGACGTACGACAGCGCCATGACGGATGCGCGGGCGAGCTGGTCGCGGGCGGTCTCGTCATCGATGTCGAGGAGCGGCTGGTAGCCCCAGATGGGAGCCAGCATCGCCAGTCCGGCCTGAACGTCGACACGGACGTCGCCGGTGTGAATGGGGAGGGGGAACGGCTCGGCCGGCGGGAGGCCGGGGCCGAAGCGGCCGTCGACGAGAAGAGCCCATACGTTGCCGAAGGTGACCCTCTGGCCGACCAGGTCTTCGATGTCGACTCCGCGGTAGCGCAGTGCGCCGCCGTCCTTGTCGGGTTCTGCGATATCGCTGGTGAAGGCGACGACGCCTTCGAGTCCGCTCACAAAATCGTCCGGTATTGCTGCGCTCGCTGCCATTCTCGTGGACTCTCCTCGTTCGAGTGCGCCAGGTCTACAGTCGCACTGCCTCAGCTTCAGTGACTGCGCCTCGGTGCTCGCAGGGATGAGCACGCACCGTGTTTTGTACTGCGCAATCGTCTCGTCCCGATTCGGTGCTGTCGCTGGTGCGGCTCGCGGTCCGGGTCGGGTCTAGCCACGGCAAACTTTAGCGCGTGCCGCGTAGCCGTTGGCCAGTGAGTACCCGGGAGTAGCGTTCTCGGCTGTGTCGAATGAACGTCAGGACCCGCAGGCGGTGGACAACGAACTCGCGGCCATGCGTGTGGGCTATCCGCAAGCAGGCAGCGAATCGGAGTCCGTCGAGGACCGCATGAGTGCGGAATTGGATACTTCGGTTGTCGAAACCGGTTGGCTGCCCCTCATGCGCCAATGGCTCGTGGACGCCGTCGAAGCTGACGCGCCGGAGCCCAACGCCATGACTCTGTCGACGGTGGACGGCGGTGGCCGTCCGGCGTCGCGCACCGTGCTCTGCAAAGGGCTCAGCGAGGACGGCGTCCTCTTCTTCACCAACTACGGATCCGACAAGGCTCGTCACCTCGACGCCCACCCGTACGCGTCGGCGAACTTCACGTGGCTGACCCTTGCCAGGCAGGTGATCGTCCGCGGCACCACCGAGCGGGTGAGTGCTCAACTGACGCAGGAGTATTGGCGAACCAGGCCTCGAGGTTCACAGCTCGGCGCGTGGGCGTCGTCGCAGTCTCGTCCGATCGACTCGCGTGCCGATCTCGACGAGCAACTGCGTGAGGTCGCTGCTCGATTCGGCGTGGACGGTGAGATTCCGGTGCCACCGAACTGGGGCGGGATTCTGATTCGTCCCGAGTCTGTCGAGTTCTGGCAAGGACGCGCGAACCGCATGCACAATCGAGTTCGCACGAGCCTGGTCGACGGACAATGGTCCGCCGTCCGTCTCCAGCCGTGAGCCGGCTACTCGCGGACACGACTCCGCTCGAGAATCGCGACTATCGACGGCTGTGGACGGCCGGCATCGTCACCGTCATCGGCGCTCAGCTCAGCGTGGTCGCCGTACCGCAACAGGTGTACGAGATCACCCGAAGCTCGGCCTACGTCGGTCTGACGGGAATCTTCGGTCTGGTCCCGCTGGTCGTTTTCGGTCTGTGGGGCGGCGCACTGGCCGACGTCATGGATCGACGACGGCTGTTGATGATCACCTCGATCGGACTCGGCGTCACGTCGGTACTGTTCTGGATCCAGGCTGCCCTGAACGTGAACAACGTGTGGTTGGTGCTCGGATTGTTCTCGGTTCAACAGGCGTTCTTCGCGGTGAACCAGCCGACGCGAGCGGCGATCATCCCTCGGTTGATTCCGGGCAGGCAGTTACCGGCCGCGAACTCGCTGAACATGACTGTCGTGCAGTTCGGTGCGATAGCCGGCCCGCTACTGGCGGGTGTCCTCATACCGTCGGCCGGTCTGCAACTGCTGTACCTGCTCGACTCGATCTTTCTTCTCGCCACACTGTGGGCGGTATGGAAGCTCCCGGCGATTCCGCCGACCGGAACGTCTCGGCGAGCCGGATTGAGCGAGGTCCTTGGCGGTTTCACGTATCTCGCGACGCAGAAGGTTCTGCTCGCGTCGTTCGTGGTGGACATCATCGCGATGGTGTTCGGGATGTCGCGAGCACTGTTCCCGGAGATCGCTCACGAATCCTTCGGTGACCCCGCCAGCGGCGGTTTTGCGCTGGGACTGCTGTTCGCGGCGATGTCGGTGGGAGCCGTTCTGGGCGGAGTCTTCTCGGGTTGGTTGCCACGGGTTCAGTACCAGGGGCGAGCCGTTCTGGTCTGCATCGCGCTGTGGGGGCTGTCCATGGTCGGCTTCGGCGTTGCCGTGTACTTCGCGAGTCCCGGTTCCAGTGTGATTCTGCTCTGGGTGGCGGTCGCGTTCCTGGCATTCGGCGGAGCCGTCGACATGGTCTCGGCGGCTTTCCGCAGCACGATGCTCCAGCAAGTGGCAACCGACGACATGCGCGGACGACTGCAGGGCGTATTCATCGTGGTCGTGGCAGGTGGTCCGCGTATCGGTGACGTGCTGCACGGCGGTGCAGCCTTCCTGTTCGGGACCGGTGTCGCGGCAGCGGGCGGCGGCTTCCTGGTGATTGTCGGTGTTGTCCTTTCTGCCCTCGCATTTCCGGCATTCGTTCGCTACAAGGTGGGACGCGCCGTCTGACGTCCTGGTTAACCGGTCGCTCGTGGTGGAAACTGGTACGTATGACTGCGCCGCACAGCACGGGTAGGGGAGGGTTCGAGATCCGTGGTGGAGGCTATCGAGCCGAGATCGCCGCGGCCGGTGCCGGGTTGCGGCTACTCGATCACGAAGGACCGAACGGTCAGCGCGCGCTGACCGAGACCTGGGCACTCGGATCGAAGCCACCGCTGTCGGCCGGATTGGTTCTCGCGCCGTGGCCCAACCGAATTCGCGACGGGCACTTCATGTTCGACGGGATCGAGCATCAACTCGAGATCACCGAACCTGCGCTGGGGAACGCGAGCCACGGGTTCGTCCGGCGTCGCAATTGGAGCCTCGTGGACCACACGTACGAGCGCGTCGAACTGTCGGTCGACGTGGGACTTCACAAGGGTTGGCCCTATCCGTTGCAGCTGACGGTCGCCTACGAGGTCGGTGCCGACGGACTGACCGTCACGCACACGGCCACGAACAAGGGTGCGACCTCGTCGCCGTTCGGGCTCGGAATGCACACCTTCATTCGCGCCGGCGACTTTCCGCTCGACGAATGTGCTCTGCATCTGGCAGCAGGCACGCGGTTGCCGATCGATCCGGCGAGGATGCTGCCGAACGCGTATTCGCAGGCAGTCGCCGGTACGGACTACGACTTCCGGACACCGAGACTGCTTGCCGGGGTGCAGTTGGACACTCCGTACAGCGCATTGGACGTCGTCGACGGCAGTGGTCGCACGCAACACGAGCTGCTGGCTCCGGATGGAACGGGCACTGCCCTGTGGACCAACCGCGAGTTCCCGTGGATTCAGGCATTCGTCGCAGATCCCGCCAACGACAAGGGGTATCCCGACCGTGGGCGCGCATTGGCTTTGGAGCCGATGACCTGCCCGCCTGACGCCTTCAACTCGGGCATCGATCTCCTGGTGCTTCATCCGGGTCAGACGTGGACGGGTAGCTGGGGCATCAAGGCGCTGTGATCCGGCTCTCATACCGTGGGATCGTGTAACACCAAGTAGGCATCAGCCGATAACAATCGGTTTTCGGTACCCCGTGTCAGTGGTCCGGAAGGTCCGACGTTGCTCCCATTTGCGAATTGCAGCCGAGATTTGCAGATCAGTGTGGGTAAATGCGCGATTCCGTAGACTGGAGTACCGGTCACGCGAGTGGGAAAGCCCAGACTGGAACATGTTTCAGTTTCGGTGGGTATGTCGGGTTCGTGAGTACCCGAAAAATAGCCGTGGAGCGACCCTCCTTCGGCACGATCTCTCCCGTGCGACTAGTTTCTAGTTGATCGCATGTAGTTACTCGTTGGTTCGAGCTTGAGAGGGATCCTTCGTGCCCGCTGACAATGACACAAAGCCCACGCTTACTTACCCCGGTGGTGAGTACACGATGTCCATTGCCAGGGCAACAGAGGGCAATGACGGCATCGAGCTGGGAAAGCTGCTGGCCACAACGGGGTACACCACCCTTGACCCCGGTTTTGTGAACACTGCATCCACCAGTTCTGCAATCACCTACATCGACGGTGAGAAGGGAATCCTGCGTTACCGCGGATATCCCATCGAGCAGTTGGCAGGTAAGTCGACGTTCATCGAGGTCAGCTACCTGCTGATCTACGGCGAACTGCCGACCGACGCCCAGCTCGAGTCCTTCACGGACCGCATCCGTCGACACACCCTGCTTCACGAGGACCTCAAGCGGTTCTTCGACGGATTCCCGCGCAACGCTCACCCGATGCCGGTTCTCTCGTCCGCAGTGAACGCATTGTCGGCGTACTACCAGGATTCGCTCGATCCCGAGGATCCGGAGCAGGTGGAACTGTCCACCATCCGTCTTCTCGCGAAGCTGCCGACCATCGCTGCGTACGCGTACAAGAAGTCCGTCGGACAGCCGTTCCTGTACCCGGACAACTCGTTGAACCTGGTCGAGAACTTCATGCGTATGACGTTCGGCTTCCCCGCCGAGCCGTACCAGGGTGATCCCGAGGTCGCCAAGGCACTCGACATGCTGCTGATCCTGCACGCCGACCACGAGCAGAACTGCTCCACGTCGACCGTGCGTATGGTCGGCTCGTCGGACGCCAACCTGTTCACCTCCGTCTCGGCCGGCATCAACGCACTGTGGGGCCCGCTGCACGGCGGCGCCAACCAGGCAGTGCTCGAGATGCTCGACGAGATCAAGGCCAGCGGCAGCACCGCAGCCGAGTTCGTCCGCAAGGTCAAGAACAAGGAAGACGGCGTGAAGCTCATGGGCTTCGGACACCGCGTCTACCGCAACTACGATCCGCGCGCTGCGCTGGTCCGCGAAACCGCGCACACCATCCTCGCCAAGCTCGGCGGCGACGACGAACTGCTCAACATCGCAATGCAACTCGAAGAGGCCGCCCTCACGGACGACTACTTCATCGAGCGCAAGCTCTACCCGAACGTCGACTTCTACACCGGCCTCATCTACCGCGCGATGGGCTTCCCGCCGCGCATGTTCACGGTGCTGTTCGCCATGGGCCGTCTGCCCGGCTGGATTGCGCACTGGCGTGAAATGCACGAGGATCCGGCTACGAAGATCGGCCGCCCGCGCCAGATCTACACCGGCTACACCGAGCGTGACTACAGAGACATCACGTCCCGCTGACGCGTGACCTAGCGATATCACCACCCGCTAGTCTTCTGTACCCAACATTTCGCCTCAACGAGGAGGACCCATGAGTAGCAAGCCCGTAATCGAGTTCCAGGAAGGCCCCGCGCCGACCGATCTGGTCATCAAGGATCTGGTTGTCGGAGAAGGCGCCGAAGCCGTTCCCGGTGGCACCGTCGACGTTCACTACGTCGGTGTCGAGTTCGAGTCCGGCGAAGAGTTCGACTCTTCCTGGAGCCGTGGCGAGTCCATTCAGTTCCCGCTTCGTGGCCTGATCAAGGGCTGGCAGGACGGCATCCCGGGCATGAAGGTCGGCGGACGCCGTCAGCTCACCATTCCGCCGGAGCTGGCATACGGCCCCGCCGGTGCAGGGCACCAGCTTTCCGGCAAGACCTTGGTCTTCGTGATCGATCTGCTGGACGCCAAGTAATCCGCTGTGCGCCGTTATTAACCCCCCCCGGTGAATAAAAGCGCACAGCCCAAGCAGCCCCGCACCCTCCGGTGTGGGGCATTCGTGTGTGGTAAGCTCGCGGGCTTTCGTCGGTAGAGCCAGTTCGACCACACGAATCCCACGGCGGCGATGCCCAGGCACCACGCGAGGGCGATGGCCGGGCTGTTTCCGATCGGCGTGCCCATCAGGAGTCCGCGCAGAGTCTCGATGATCGGAGTCACCGGTTGGTGCCGGGCAAATCCCTGCAGCCAGGACGGCATGGTCTGAGCCGGTACGAAAGCAGTGCTGACGTAGGGCAGGAACATGATGGCGAAGGTGAATCCGCTTGCAGCCTCCGGGTTCTTGGCCAAGAGTCCCAAAGCTGTCGAGAGGTACGACATGGCAAAGACGAAGGCGACGATCACAGCGGCGACGCCGAGCCAGCGCAACGGATCGCTGGTCGGGCGAAATCCCATGATCAGCGCAACCACGACCACGATCGCCGTAGTCAGGACGTTGCGGACGACGCTGGCCAGTACATGACCGGTCAGGACCGACGACGGAGATATCGCCAAGGTCCGGAAACGGTCGATGATCCCGTCCTTCATGTCGCTCGAGACGCTGACCGCGGTGGTCGAGGCGCCGAAACCGGCGCACAGAAGGATTATTCCTGGCACGACGTAGTCGATGTACTCGCTACCGGTGTTGATGGCGCCGCCGAAGACGTAGACGAACAGCAGCATGAGCATGACCGGAAGGGCTATCGCAGTGATCATCGAATCCGGACTGCGCAGAACGTGTTTGAGATTCCGGCGGAGCATCACCGCGGAATCGATTGCAATGGTGGAGGTCATCGAACGCTCGCAATCTCGGGTTGGCCTGATCCGGTGAGCGCGAAGAACACGTCGTCCAGATCCGGAGTGTGAACAGAGAACTTCTCGACGGTGATCGACGGATCGTCGATCGAGTCGAGGATCGCTTTGATCGACGGAACTGCCCCGTCGGAAGGGATGTGCAGGGTCAAGGTCTCGGCATTCGAATGCGCCTGCGGCAGTGACGCCGCGGCGAGTTCGAGTTGGGCCAGGTTCTCGAATTGCAGTGCGACGTGGCCGCCGGGAACAAGGCGTTTGAGTTCGTCCGGTGTTCCCTCGGCGACGATGCGGCCGCCGCTCAGCACGCCGACCGTATCGGCCAATTCGTCTGCCTCGTCGAGGTATTGGGTGGTGAGGAAGATGGTGACGCCTGACGCTGTGAGTCCTCGAACGATCGACCACATGTCGTGGCGGCTTCGCGGGTCCAGGCCGGTGGTGGGTTCGTCGAGAAAGACGACGTCCGGTCGGGCGACGAGGCTCATTGCGATGTCGAGTCGTCTGAGCATGCCGCCCGAGTAGTCGCCGGCGCGTTTGTCGCCGAAGTCCGTCAAATCGAACTGGTCGAGCAATTCCTCGGCACGGCGACGGGAGTTCTTCCGGCCCAGGTGATTCAGTTCGCCCAGTAGGGTGAGGTTCTCGAATCCGGTCAGCAAGGTGTCGACGGCTGCGTACTGCCCGGTCACGCTGATGCGTCGCCGAACGTTCTGTGGATCTCCGGGCAGTGAATGCCCCGCGACCGTGACCTCGCCTCCGTCGAAGGGGATGAGGGTGGTGAGAATTCTTACGGCCGTGGTCTTTCCGGCGCCGTTCGCGCCGAGGAGGGCGTACACCGATCCGGCCGGGACCGACAGGTCGAGTCCAGCCAGTACCTGTTGATCGCCGTAGCGCTTACGGAGTCCGCGGACCGAGATTGCGGGGATCGTTCCTGACATCGAGACCTCCAAGTAAGAACTGTGTATGTCATAAACTCGTGTTTATAGCGTACACAGTTCTAGGATGATGGCAAGAGTGAAGAGTGGGAGCTTATGGATCGCGGAGCGCTACCGAGAGCAGTTGAACTGGCCTGGGGACTGGACCAGCCGGGAACGCGGGGTCCGAAGAAGGGGCTCAGTCTCGAGCAAATTCTCGACACCGCGATCGAATTGGCCGACGCAGAAGGCGTCACCGCTCTGTCGATGGGCCGCGTGGCCAAAGCGCTCGGGTTCACGACCATGTCGCTCTACCGCTACGTGGCAAGCAAAGACGAACTGATCGAACTGATTTCGGATCGGGTGATCGGGCCGCCGCCGGTGATTCCCGACGGCGTGACCTGGCGCGTCAAGCTCGAGGCGTGGGCGAATCAGGAGTACGCCACGATGCTGAGTCGACCGTGGTGGCTCAAGCTGCCCATCACGGCTCCACCGACCGGGCCCAACAACATGGCGTGGCTCGACGCGGGTCTGAGCGCCCTCGACGGGGTCGCCCTGAGCGCCGCGTCGAAGTTCCAGGTGGTGACCAACGTGTCGTTGTTCGTCATCGGCCGCGCTCGATTCTCGGCTGACCTGGCGTCTCGTTCAGCGCAGTCGGCAGACGACGACGTCGCATACGGCGCTCTCATTGCTCGTGTCATCAATCGGGAGGGATTCCCCTACCTGAGTGCCGCAATCGAGGAAGGCGGCTTCGAGGACGGCAGCCCGGAGGGTGAGGCCGCCGGCGACGATGCCTTCGATTTCAGTTTCTCGCTTGGCTTACTTCTCGACGGAATCGAGAAGCTGGTGCAGCGGTCAGGACACCAGCGCGGTGGCGCTGACGTCGTCGATGATCAGATCGGTGATCAGCCCGCCCCGTAGTGCTCCCTCCAGGGCCGGCAGTTTTGCTGTTCCGGCGACGATGCACACGCGCCTGGCGACCTTCTCGAAAAGGTCCAGTCGCGGGCCGCTCGCGCGCTCGTTGAGTTCGATTCCGCGGTAGCTCCCGTCCGACCGGAAGAAGACGGTTGCGATGTCGCCGACCACTCCGTCGCGTCGAAGTGCTTCTGCTTCATCGGGTTCGAGGTATCCAGCGGTGTAGACGTGACTCGGTACGTTGCCGCCCGGTACGCCGATGCTGAAGACTGCCAGGTCCATTCGCTTCTGCATGTCCAAGACGCGTTTGATGCTTCGTTCGCGCCACAGTTGCTCCCGGGTTTCCGGGTAGTCGAAGAAGGCAGGCACCGGAAATCCTTGTGGCAGAGCACCGTAGGCGTCGGCGATGGTTCTGATGATGTCGCTGGCGTAAGAGATCCCGGTGGTGCGAGTATTCGCGGCGCCGTTGAGTTGCACGACGTACGAGTTGTACGTGCGTTTGGGGGCAAGGTGCTTGCTGACTTCACTGAGTGTGGTTCCCCAGGCGATCCCCATCACCATGTCGCTGTCGAAGAACGACGCCAGCAGGCGTCCGGCAAAGGTTGCGACCTTTTCGAGTCGCTCGAGATCTCCTACCAGTTCCGGCACGGTCACCACGTGGGCGCGCACTCCGTACCGTTCCGAGAACTCGCGTTCGATGCGAGGAGCCTGGCCGTGCGGGGTGCTGATCTTGATCTCGACGAGACCCGAGGTGCGCGCGTAGGTGATCAATCGGGAGACGGTGGATCGGGACACCCCCATGTCGCGGCCGATGGCAGCCATGGTCTGGTCCTGGAAGTAGTAGAGGCGTGCGGCCTGAACTGCGTCGGCGATGCGCGGGTCCGCCGGATCGGAGGTAGCGGAGTCCGAAGTGGGAGTTTCCATGGGTTCGTCCTGTCTGCACGTACGTGCAAGAGCATTGAACCGAATCTTATCCGAGTAGGCCCAGGCCGAGGCGCTCGATCACGCAAAGTCCCAGAAGTGTGTCTGTTACCCGCGTTACGGTGCGCAAATGGGGCATTTGCACATATGTGCACGAGCTATGCGTGAATGTGCAAACGGCCTTACGCTACGGGTGCAGCAATCCAAACTATGACATGCATCACAACGAAGTGAGGGTGGGGATGGAGAAAGCCAAGCGATTAGGGCTTCCAGGCGAGTTGGCAGCCGAGTTCGCCGGAACGATGATCTTGATCTTGTTCGGCGTCGGAGTTGTGGCGCAGGTTGTGTCCGGCGGGAGCGGTGGGGGTCTCGGCGGACACGACAGTATCGCGTGGGCCTGGGGACTCGGCGTCATGTTCGGCATCTATGTCGCAGGCCGGGTGACGGGTGCTCATCTGAACCCCGCAGTGACCTTCGCCTTTGCGATCTTCCGGGGATTCTCCTGGCGCAAGGTCCTGCCCTACACGCTGGCGCAGACCGCTGGAGCCTTTGTCGCGGCCCTGATCGTCCGGTGGAATTACAACGACATGCTCAATGCCATCGATCCCGGACACACAACGGCGACTCAGACGATCTTCTCGACGATGCCCGGAAACGGAACGCTCCCGGTCAGTCTGGGATCAGCGCTGATAGATCAGATCATCGGCACGGCGATCCTGTTGTTCCTCATCGTTGCGGTGACCGATACTCGGGGAACTCCGCCGCTCGCGAATCTTGCGCCCTTCGTCGTCGGTTTGATCGTGGTGGCAATCGGATTCGCATGGGCGACCAACGCGGGTTACGCCATCAATCCGGCCCGTGACTTCGGTCCGCGGCTGGCGTCGTATCTCACCGGTTACGGCAGCGCCTGGCGAGATCAGTACGGGAGCCTGTATTTCTGGGTGCCCATCGTGGGGCCGCTGATCGGCGCTCCGATCGGGGTGTTCCTCTACGACAAGCTGATTGGTCGATTCCTGCCTGACGAGTCGGTGGAGAAGGCAGCCGAGGAGCCGGCCACGATACCGGCCTGATGGCGAATCATCATCTCTGACAGTAAATCTTTCGCACTTTCTTCGACACCAAAGGGGTAGCACGATGGCGCAGTTCGTAGCCGCGATAGACCAGGGAACCACCTCCACGCGATGCATGATCTTCGATCACAGTGGGCACGTAGTCGCTGTCGAACAGCACGAGCACACACAGATCTTTCCGCAGGCAGGCTGGGTCGAACACGATCCGATCGAAATTTGGGACAACGTCCGCAACGTCACCGCGGGCGCCTTGGCCAACGCAGATCTGACCGCGGCCGACATCGCATCCGTCGGCATCACCAATCAGCGTGAGACGGCAGTGGTCTGGGAACGAGCAACCGGAAAGCCCGTTTACAACGCCATCGTCTGGCAGGACACACGCACCGATCGAATCTGTACTGCACTCGCCGGCGAAGACGGCCCCAGGAAGTACACCGAAGTCACCGGATTGCCGTTGGCCACGTACTTTTCGGGCCCCAAGGTCAAGTGGATTCTCGACAACGTCGAGGGCGCGCGTGAGAAGGCCGAAGCAGGCGAGTTGTGCTTCGGCACGATGGACACCTGGGTGCTGTGGAACATGACCGGCGGCGTCGACGGCGGAGTGCACGCTACCGACCCCACCAACGCGTCGCGCACTCTGTTGATGGATCTCGACACTCTCGCTTGGGATTCGGCGATCTGCGCCGACATGGGCATCCCCGAATCGATGCTCCCCGAGATTCGCAGCTCGTCCGAAACTTTCGGATTCGTGCGCGAACGCGGAACGTTGTCCGGCGTGCCGATCGCCGGAATCCTCGGCGATCAGCAAGCAGCGACTTTCGGTCAGGCCTGCCTCTCGCCCGGAGAAGCGAAGAACACCTACGGAACCGGCAACTTCGTGCTCCTCAACACCGGCACCGAAAAGGTGATGAGCAAGAACGGCTTGTTGACGACGGTCTGTTACAAGATCGGTGAGCAGCCAACGGTTTACGCACTGGAAGGATCGATCGCCGTGACCGGTTCGCTGGTCCAGTGGCTTCGGGACAACCTCGGCATGATCGACAACGCGGCCGACATCGAGGTGAACGCGCGCTCTGTGGACGACAACGGTGGCGCGTACTTCGTGCCCGCGTTCTCGGGCCTGTTTGCACCGCATTGGCGCGCGGATGCACGCGGTGCGATCGTCGGTCTGACAAGGTTCGTGAACAAGGGGCACCTTGCCCGGGCGGTGCTCGAAGCGACTGCGTACCAGAGTCGTGAGGTGATCGAGGCGATGAACCTCGACTCGGGTGTCGACTTGAAGGTTCTCAAGGTCGACGGCGGAATGGTCGCGAACGAACTCCTCATGCAATTCCAGGCCGATCTGCTCGACGTCGAGGTGATCCGCCCTGTCGTTGCGGAGACCACGGCATTGGGCGCTGCGTACGCCGCTGGTCTCGCGGTCGGGTACTGGGAGAGCGAGGACGACATTCGCAGCAACTGGGCGAAGGACAAGAGCTGGACGCCGTCGATGGATTCGGCCGAGCGTGAGCGCCTGTATGCAGGCTGGCAGAAAGCCGTCACTCGTACACTCGACTGGGTCGACGCAGACTGATCGCGGCGCCCCCATTTCTACCTATTTTCAAGTGAAGGAACAGTTTTCATGAGCACAGCACAAGCATTGAGTCCGTCCTCGCGGGCGGAGTCGCTGAAGAAGTTGGAAGAAACCGAACTCGACGTCCTCGTTATCGGCGGTGGCGTGGTCGGAGCGGGTAGCGCGCTCGACGCCGCAACTCGCGGTCTGAAGGTGGGCTTGGTGGAGGCTCGTGACTTCGCGTCCGGAACCTCGAGCAGGTCGAGCAAGCTGTTCCACGGCGGACTGCGTTACCTCGAGCAGTTCAATTTTGCGCTCGTGTTCGAGGCACTGCGTGAGCGGTCGCTGGTTCTGAATTCGCTGTGCCCGCATCTCGCGAAGCCGGTGCCGTTCATCTACCCACTCGAGAAGTTGATCGACCGGCCGTACGTCGGTCTGGGCATCGGCGTCTACGACGTGATGGGCGCAGGCCGCGGGGTTCCCTCACACCACAAGCATGTGGGCAAGAAGAAGACTCTCGAATCGTTCCCTTCCGGAAAGCGCTCTGCTATCCGGGGTTCGGTCAAGTTCTACGAGGGTCAGGTAGATGACGCCCGCCACACGATGATGCTGGCGCGCACGGCGGCCGAGTACGGCGCGCTGTGCGTCAACAGCACCCGCGTAATCGGCTTTCTCCGTGAGGAGGACCGCGTAGTCGGGGTGAAGGCCGTGGATCTGGAAACAGGTCGCGCGTTCGAGATCCGTGCTCGTCAGGTCATCAACGCCGCCGGTGTGTGGACTGACGAGATTCAGGAAATGGTCGGTGGGCGAGGGCAATTCCAGGTTCGCGCTTCGAAAGGTGTGCATTTGGTCGTCCCGCGAAACCGCATCAACTCGGCGACCGGAATCATCACGCGGACCGAGAAGAGTCTGCTGTTCGTGATTCCGTGGGGAAGCCACTGGATCATCGGCACGACGGACACCGACTGGAACCTCGACCTCGCCCATCCGGCAGCGAGCCGAAGCGATATCGACTACATCCTCGGACATGTCAACAAGCTCCTTCAGGACGAGTTGACGCACGAGGACGTCGTCGGTGTGTACGCGGGGTTGCGTCCGTTGCTGTTCGGCGAATCGGATTCGACCAGCACTCTCTCGCGTGAGCATGCGGTGTCGAGTCCGGTCCGAGGTTTGACGGTGGTCGCCGGTGGCAAGTACACCACTTACCGCGTGATGGCCAAGGACGCTGTCGATTCCGCGGTGCACGGATTGGAACAGAAGGTGCCGAAGTCCTGCACCGAGCGTATCCAACTTGTGGGTGCCGACGGCTACTTTGCCGCGCACAACAATCGGCATCTCACCGCTGAGCGCACGGGACTGCACGTTTCGACCATCGAGCACCTACTGGGTCGGTACGGCACTCTGGCTGACGAGTTGTTCGAACTCGTCGAGGCGCGACCGGAACTGGGGCAGCCGTTGGACTCCGCCCCCGAGTACCTCAAGGCGGAGATCCACTACGCTGCGAGCCATGAGGGTGCGCAGCATCTCGACGACATCCTCACCCGTCGTACCCGCATCTCCATCGAGGTTACCGATCGCGGCGATGCGGCAGCTGCCGAAGTGGCGGAACTGGTTGCGCCGGTGCTCGGTTGGACTCCCGAGCACATCGCCGAGGAGATCGAGCACTACCGGTTGCGCGTCGCAGCCGAGCGGGAATCTCAGGAGCAGCCCGATGACCTGACCGCTGATGCGGCGCGCCTTGGTGCACCGGACGTTCGCACCGGAGTCGCTGTCGGACAGGTTTGAGTCCGAGACACCACCAATGATCGGCCGGGACCCTGTGTCCCGGCCGATCGACCGAACTGCCTCGGTGTCAATCGAACTCGTCTGCCGAACATTCGGGGAGGTCGATCGTCACCACCGCGCCCCCGTTCGGATGGTTCGCGAAGTCGATACGAGCGCCGATGACCGCCGCTTGTCCCACTACGATCGTCAAGCCGAGGCCCAGGCCCGAGTTCGGGCCGCGTTCGACGGAGTTGGTCTGAAATCTCTTCGGCCCCTGGCGAAGCCACTCTTCAGTGAACCCGACGCCCCGATCCCGGACCGTGATGCGGGAGTGGTCGACGTGGACATTGATCGGCGACTTTCCGTGATTGCGAGCATTCAAGATCAGGTTGGCGATGATCCGCTCGAGCCGACGTGCGTCGGTGTGCGACACAGGCGTCCCGTGAACTCTCACTTCGCATTCCACCCCGGTGGTGGAAATCGCGTGACGCACCACCGGTGCCAGTTCCACCGATTGGATGTCAGCCTGCTCGGAGGTGGTGTCGAGGCGTGCCACTTCGATGACGTCCTCGGCGAGCCTCCTGAGTTTATGGACGCCGTCGCGCACCAATTCGGTTGGCCTACCGGGTGGCAGGAGTTCTGCGGCGCCGACCAGTCCGGAGATGGGCGTCCTGAGATCGTGCGCGATGTTGGCTGTCACGCGCTTCTCGGCGTCCAATTGTCCCCGTAGAGCATCGGACATCGCGTCGACCGCATCCGCCAGCTCGGTGATCTCGTCGTCGAAAAGCGACCAGGTGACCGAGCGGACGCGGATGTCCGCTCCGGTAGACACTTTGCGAGCCGCACGGGCGGCCGAGCGCAATCGATACGACATCGCGAGTCCAAGCAGCACACCCAGGACGGCACCCGCTGCGATCACTGCGACGGTGGCGTTGCGAAGTGTCCGATCGACGCTGGCGATCGATTCCCGCTGCGCGGTGTACGGGACGCGAATCGCCACCACCTGAGTGTTGACGTCGGCAGCAGCCCAGACGAATGGCTGGTCCCCGCTGTCGACAAGGTAGGTGGCACGTTTGCCGCCCGCCACGGCCTGACGCAACTCTTCCGGAACGTCGAGACCATCTGTGGTGGCGCGGAACAGCGCACGCATGCTGCCCGTTTCGTCCTGCAGCACCAGTTGGAGATTGCGATCAGCTGCCGCCCGCGCTGCATCCTCTTGGTTGTGTGAAAAGGTTTGATGCATCACGGTACTGAGCGTGATCGAGGCGACGGCAATCACGAACGTGATGGCCGCCGCGATCTTCCACTGAAACGACAACCGCCTCCCGGTGGACGGGAGCTTGGCGGCGAGATCCCGCGATCTCACCGATGGTTGTCCATCGTGTAGCCGAACCCCCGGACGGTCCGGATCTGTTCGGAGCCGATCTTCGTGCGCAATCGCTGAACGTGAACGTCGACGATGCGCGTATCGCCGCCCCAGTCGTAATCCCAGACGTCCGAGAGCAGTTCGGAGCGAGACCAGACTTTGCGCGGCACACTCACCATGACCAGGAGCAGCTTCATTTCGGTGGGTGTGAGAGCCACTTCGGCGCCCGAACGCGTGACGGTCACCAACTCGCGATCGATCTCCAGATCGCCGAGAGTCACGATGTCTTTCTCCGTACCGGAATGGGATTCGACCCGCCGGAGCACACTGCGGATACGGGCCACCAGGACACCGCTGTCGAAGGGCTTGGTGACGTAGTCGTCGGCACCGGCTTCCAATCCGAGAACGATGTCGACCGGGTCGTCGCGCGCGGACAGCATGATGACCGGCACCGACAGTTCCTCACGAATGCGTCGGCACAGGCTGATTCCGTTCAGGTCGGGAAGCATCACGTCGAGGACGGCGATATCCGGCTTGGCGTCGACCGCCATATCCATTCCGGTCAACCCTCCCGATGCGGTGATCACCCGAAACCCGTTGCGTTCGAGATTCAATTGCGTTGCTTCGCGGATGACAGCGTCGTCTTCGACCAGCAAAATCAACGGATCGGTCATCGGCCTTCGCTTTCATGGGAACGGAACACTCTCAAACCCTTCACCGGTCCACTTGTATGCAGTCGACGATTGACAGAACTCCGGAATGCCGGGGTCTTTGCACAGGTCGACCATGACCGACAATCCTCCGGTTGAGCCGACGACGTAGCGTCCTGGGTCTTGCACTCCGAAGACTTTGTGAGCGCCCGATTCGTCGATCTGGTAGACGAATCCGGCGACCATGAAGCTGACCGGTGGGGCCGGTCGTCCCCAGATGCCGACAGACTCGCAGGTGAAGACATTGACGACGGCATCTTGCCAAACGGCGCCTGTCACGGGGGAGTACCGGATTTCGTAGGGGAAGTTCGCATCACCGCACAGTCGGAGACTGTCCTTGACCGCATCGGACACTTCCGGGTCTGCTCTGAGGAGGGCAACAGGATCGATGCTCAAGCCCTGTGAGAGATCCGAGGGGTCGAGTGATGCTGCGATATTCGGAGTGGGTTCTGATTCAGGCTCGGTGGAACAGGAGACGAGAGCAAACGCGACCGGCAGGCAAACACCGGCGAGCATCGCGCGGCGACGGCGATCAATCACGGATGAACTCCATTCCATCCCAGTGGAACTCGGTCCGAAGCGGTGGACGGGGGCAACATTCGAACTCCGGTGGCCGCGGATCCGTTTCCAGGACAGACAAACTCGCGGCGCGTTGACCGCTGACGATGAACTTTCCGCGCTCTTCGACGGAGAACAGGCGCTCACCCAGTTCGGGATCGTCTTCACTCGAACCGGCCTTGCCGCTGCGGTAGACGTAGCCGGCAAGGTTGACCGAGATCGACACTCCGGTCCCGGGTTGGTGGGCCGGTTGGCACGGATACACATTCATGACGACGAGTTCGGTCTCCGGCACGATACGCGGTGCGCCTGGATCGAGAAGGATGGACCCGACCGAGATCGGATACCAGTCAGGGCACGACCGAAGTTCTGTCTTCACTCCCTCGGACACCCCAGGATCGTCGAGGAGCGCCCGGCCCAACCTCGAGTTTTCGGCAACCCGTCTGGCCAGGTCTGCAGGTTGTGTGACGGGCAACCCGGTGGAAGCGACATCGCCTTCGATCACAACGCCCTGGGTGGACGCGCAGCCGGTGATCACGGACGCTCCGAGGGTTGCTGCCGCGAGCGCTGTACCGAACAGGCTGCGAGTACGGTCTGATCGACCGCCGCAGATGTCACTCCGATACAACACTTTCCCCTCCCCGGCCGCTGCGAACCCTCTCATCGGCATGTGCGTTTTCATACGATCACAGGTGATCTCGATATCGGAGTTTTGCCACCCACCGTTACGTAATCGTATGAATGTCAGGACCGTCGAGAGTTGGTACGCGACCGACGGAATTCTGTTACGAAACCGATGGAATCAGGCTCCTAGAGTGAGTCACGTCGGTGTTCACCGCTTGGGCGGAACGAGCTGATCCGCGTATCGAGGAGTGTGAGAGCAAATGCGTGAAGTATTGCTGACCAATAAGACTCGGCGTCCGCGAGTGCTGCTCGCCGTACTGACGATCGGGGTGGTGTGCGCGATGACAGGGTGTTCGAGTGATGACAACAGCGCTCCAGGAGACGAACCGACGACTACATCGGTGGTTGCGGCGTCTACGACCCCACCACCGCTGACCGCAGCGACCACTACGGAGACAGTCGAAGGCTCGAACTCGGTGGGCGGCGGTACGGACGCATCCACCCCCGGAGTCCCGGCGGGCGGAGCAGCGCCGGCCTGGACCCCGGTCTCGACCAGCGCGGTTGCCCCTGCGGCCCCTGGTCCGGCTACCGAGTCGACCAAGTGCACCGATCAGATCAACTATGTGGGTGACCCTCGTTCGAATGCGGAGATCAACAGCATCGGAGAGCGGATGGGTTCATGCCCGGCGCCGCTCCCGCCCGATGCCGTCGAGCCCTCCGAGAAGTGCACCGACCAGATCAACTACGGCGCTGACCCTCGTTCCAACGCCGAGATCAACATCATCGGGGAACAAACCGGGATCTGCCCCGAGCCGATACGCCCCTAGCGACTTCAAAACCTGAGCAATAGTCGGGAATTCGACCAAGAGCCGAAGCAGGGGGAGATCGGAATGACAAGCAGGGCAGGTGGACGTTCGATCGACAGTGTTGCCGACGATGCGTCCCGAGGGGATCGGGACGCGATTGCAGAACTCCTTCAACGCATCGTGCCTCTGGTGACGCGGCGCTGTCGTGCCGAACTGCGACCGCTCGACGCTGATCGTATTGCCGTCGGTATCTGCCGATCCGTCCTGTCCGACATTCGGCGACGTAGACGTGCCGGAGAAGCGTTCCTCGCGCATCTGTACGACGCGATCAGTCGCGAAATCGATTCGCTACCCGCCTCCAGTCGACTCACTCTGCCCTTCGGTGATCTGTCGGCCGCAGAACGCGACGTCTTGGTAGCTCGCATCGTTGTCGGCTTCGACGTGCGCGAGACGGCGCTGTCACTGAGAACGACAACGAGCGCCGTCGAACTCGCCCAACACCGCGCGCTGGCCAAGATCAGACGCGGCAGCCTGAGCGGCGCCTGAATCAACGCTCGAAAGTCAACAGCTGCAACCCTTCGCAACTCCCGGCAACCTCACGCAACTCTTTCCCTTCGCCCGTGACCTACACGACACTGCATGGCGACGAGTGATCGAGAACGAGGAGTGTGACTGTGGTTCAACGGACGGCGCAGAAGCCGACAACCCCAGGATCGAAAAGGACCGGCGCCAAGCCTCATTCAGGGCTGGACCGGGATGCATTGCTGAAGGCGTACGAGAAGATGTCGCGCATCCGTGCGTTCGAGGATCGACTGCACGAAGAGAATGCAACCGGTGACATCCCCGGCTTCATTCACCTCTACTCGGGCCAGGAAGCCATCGCGGTGGGAGTGTGCGAGAACCTGAGCGACGCCGACTACATCGGATCCACTCACCGCGGTCACGGGCACTGCATCGCCAAGGGCTGCGATCTGAACGGCATGATGGCCGAGATCTTCGGCAAGGACGACGGCCTGTGTCGCGGTAAGGGCGGCTCGATGCACATCGCCGACCTGTCCGTGGGAATGCTCGGCGCCAACGCGATTGTCGGCGGAGCCCCGTCGTTGGCGATCGGCGCTGCACTGAGTGGCAAGACGCTTCGAAACGGTGTCATCGCTGCGTCGTTCACGGGAGACGGTGGATCCAACCAGGGAACCGTCTTCGAGGCGATGAACATGGCTGTGGTGCTGGACCTTCCGATCGTCTTCGTGATCGAGAACAACGGATTCGGTGAAGCAACAGGAACCGACTACGCGGTGGGCGCACCCGACATCGCCGCCCGCGCTGCATCCTTCGGAATGCCTGCCGTCAAGGTGGACGGCACCGACTTCTTCGCGGTCTACGACGCGATGGCGGAAGCATCGGAGCGCGCCAGGACCGGCGGTGGCCCCACCACGATCGAGGCGGCGGCATTCCGTTGGCACGGCCACTTCGAGGGTGACGCGCAGCTGTACCGCACGGCGGAACAGGTTGCGCAACTACGGGAAACCAAGGATCCGCTCAAGAATTTCCGTAGCAGCGTGGATGTGAAGAAGGTCAGCACCGCTGATCTGGACGCGGTGGACGAGCAGTCGCGAGTGCTGGTGGACGAGGCGGTAGCGAAGGCGCGTGCCGCGGCGTATCCACCCGTCGAGAATCTGCTGACCGATGTCTACGTGTCGTACTGAGGAGCCCGAGATGACAAGCGTGGAAGCCGAGAACGTGTCGAAGAAGACCTACCGCGAGGCCGTCAAAGAGGCCATCGCCCAAGAAATGCAACGCGACCCGAGCGTCGTTCTCATCGGTGAGGACGTACGGGGTGGGCATGCCGGTACCAATCCCGATCTGGAGACGAAGAAGATCGAGGCATTTGGCGGTGTCCTGGGTGTCACCAAGGGATTGTGGACGGAGTTCGGATCGGAGCGTGTAATCGATACCCCGATCACCGAATCCGCGATCATCGGAATGGCTGCCGGAGCCGCACTGACCGGACTGAGGCCGGTCGCCGAGCTGATGTTCATGGACTTCTTCGGAGTCTCCTACGACGCGCTCTACAACCAGGCTGCCAAGTTCCGCTACATGTTCGGTGGCAAGGCCAGAACCCCGCTGCTGGTGCGAGGCATGATCGGCGCAGGCTTCTCCGCCGCTGCGCAGCACTCTCAGTCTCCGTACAACGTATTTGCCGCGGTGCCTGGCCTGAAAGTGGTCGCGCCGTCCAACGCCTACGACGCCAAAGGCCTACTCATCCAGGCCATCCGGGACGACGATCCCGTTGTGTTCTGCGAGCACAAGGTGCTCTACGACCTCAAGGGCGAAGTGCCGGACGAGCCGTACGCGATTCCGTTCGGCGTCGCCAACTACACCAGGCAGGGCGACGACGTCACGATCATCGCGTTGTCCGCAATGGTGAACCGCGCCAACGACGTAGCAGACAAGCTGGCCGCCGAGGGTATTTCGGTCGAGGTTGTCGATCCTCGTACCGTCTCACCATTGGACGAGGACGGCATCCTCGAATCCGTCGCATCGACTGGAAGGGTCGTGATCGTCGACGAATCCGCCGCCCGCTGCGGCTTCGGGCACGACGTAGCCGCGCTGATCGCCACCAAGGGATTCAACTACCTGAAAGCGCCGATCGAACTGATCACGCCGCCGCACACGCCGGTTCCGTTCTCCCCGACCCTCGAAACTGCCTGGCTGCCTGACGCGGCGCGCATCGAAGAGTCGGTTCGCAAGCTGGTGAGAGCCTGATCATGGCTGACATCAAAGCTATCGACATCCCCAAATGGGGGCTCTCCATGGAGGAGGGGTTGGTCAACGCGTGGCTCATCGAGGAAGGTGACTCGTTCACCAAGGGCCAGTTGATCTGTGAGATCGAGACCAGCAAGATCACCAACGAGCTGGAGGCGCCGTTCGACGGTGTTCTCCGCAAGATCGTCGGCACACCGGGGCAGACTCTGCCCGTCGGTGCCGTGATCGGTGTGTCCGCCGATGCGTCCACGACGGATGCGGAGATCGAGCAGTTCCTCGCCGCCCGCGGCGCAACCGCGCCGGCGGAAGAGCCGGCACCGTCCCCAGCTGCTGCGCCGGCGGCTCCCGTGACACCTGCGGCTACACCGGCTGCGAAGGTGGTTGTTGCACCGAAACCTGCACCAACCGGTTCCACCGTCGTACCGAGCGTTCTGCAAGGCACGACGCAGGACGATGTGTTTGCGAGTCCTCGCGCACTCCGACGTGCGGAATCGCTCGGAATCGATCTCGCCGCCGTAGTGGGTACCGGTCCCCTCGGGCGGATCAGTGTCCGCGACATCGACGACGCGATTCGTGACGCCGGTGGCACTGTTGCACCGGTAGTGCCGGCCGCGAGATCCGGCCTCCCGCTGCGATCGACCGCCGACGACAGTGCCGTGCCTGCCACCCCGGTCGCACGCAGAACTGCCCGATCACTGGGCGTCAACCTGCATGACTGTCGTCCGACGGGTTCGCGGGGGCGCGTCTGCGTTGCCGACGTGCACGACGCCGCTCGTTCAGCGCAGCTCCTGCCCGAGGCGGCGGCTGAGACCGAATCTGTTGCGGCCGAACCCGAGTACGACACAATTCCTTTCACCCCCATGCGATCGGCAATCGCCGGTAGGTTGCAGGCGTCCAAGCAGCAGGCACCCCATTTCCGGCTCACCGCAGACCTCGAGCTCGATGCGCTTCTCGCTCTGCGCAAGGAGATCAATTCGACCGTCCCGGCGGTCAAGCTGTCGGTCAACGACTTCATCGTGAAGGCTTGCGCCGCTGCACTGATGAAGGTGCCGGACGTGAACGTCCAGTTCGATGCCGCGAACGAATCGGTTCTTCGATTCGCGTCGGCGGATGTCTCGGTGGCAGTTGCACTTCCGACCGGCCTGATCACGCCCATCGTGCGTAGCGCGAATACCAAGTCGTTGGCGGACATCTCGGGTGAGGTGCTCTCGTTGGCCACCAAGGCGAAGACCGGCAAACTTCGTCCCGAAGAATTCCAGGGCGGAACCTTCACGGTGTCCAACCTCGGCATGTTCGGGATCAAGGCATTCGACGCGATCATCAATCCGCCCCAGGGAGCGATCCTTGCCGTAGGTGCGGGGGAGAAGCGCGCGGTGGTGGTCGGTGACAGTGTTTCTGCCCGGACCGTGATGACCGTGACCCTCTCGTGCGATCACCGGGTTATCGACGGAGCCCTGGGTGCGACCTTCCTTCGGGAGCTCCAGCGCTTTGTCGCGTCTCCCGCGCTGATGTTGGTGTAAGGGGCTGTGGTGGAAAACAATACGTCGAATCAGTACGACGTTCTTGTCATCGGTGGCGGCCCCGGTGGTTACGTGGCGGCGATCCGGGCTGCCCAGTTGGGGTTGAACGTCGCGCTGGTAGAACGTGATCGCCTCGGAGGTATCTGCCTCAACTGGGGTTGTATCCCCACCAAGGCGATGCTGCACGGCGCGGACGTCGCGCATACCTTGAGTGAACTCGACACATACGGATTCAGTTCGGCGTCTGTCCAGTTCGACATCTCGAAGTTGGTGTCGTTCAGCCGAGGGGTCTCGGAGAGGTTGTCCGGCGGTGTTGCCTATCTGATGAAGAAGAACGGCGTCGACGTCATCTCAGGCGCCGCGAAGTTGGTGGACAAAGGCGTCGTATCCGTGGGAGGACAGACGTATCGAGCCGACCACGTGATCATTGCAACCGGTGCCCGGCCGCGTTCGATTCCCGGCGTTGCCCCCGACGGTGATCGGGTGTGGACCTACTTCGACGCGCTCGTCCCGAAGGAACTGCCGAAGTCGCTGCTCGTGATCGGGTCCGGTGCGATCGGAGTCGAATTCGCCAGCCTGTACCGCGATCTCGGAACCGAGGTGACCATCGTCGAGATGGCACCACACATCATGCCGGTCGAGGACGAAGAGATCTCGGCCTTCGTTCGCAAGCAGTTCGAGAAGCGTGGCATCACGATTCACACCGGAGCCTCGGTGTCGGCGGTGACCGTCGGCGACGACGCCGTCGAGGTGAATGTGCAGACGAGCGACGGTGTCGAGTCGTTGACCGTGGACCGGGTGTTGGTGGCGGCCGGAATCACCGGCAACGTCGAGGATCTGGGGTTGGAGGCTCTGGGCGTCGAGATCGAGCGCGGTGCGATCGTCACCGACCAGTGGTGCCGTACCAGCGCTTTCGGGATCTATGCGATCGGTGACGTCGCGGGCGCTCCATGTCTGGCGCACAAGGCAAGTCACGAAGCTGTCTTGTGCGTCGAAAAGTTGGCAGGCGTGCCCGACGTTCATCCGCTCGATCGCGACTACGTTCCGGGATGCACGTATGCCCGCCCACAGGTGGCGAGCCTGGGTCTGACGGAGAAGCAGTGCGCCGGTACTGGTCGCGCGCTGCGGGTCGGACACTTCGACCTGCAGGCGAACGGCAAGGCACTGGCGATCGGCGAGGCCGAAGGCTTCGTCAAGACGATCTTCGACGCCGATACCGGGGAACTTCTCGGCGCGCACATGGTCGGTCCGGATGTGACCGAGCAGATTCAGGGTTTCGGTATCGCTCGATCCCTCGAAGCCACCGGCGAGGATCTCGCCGAGGTCGTGTTTGCTCATCCGACGCTCTCGGAGGCAATGCACGAGTCTGTGCTCTCGGCGCTGGGGAGACCCCTCAACGCGTGAGCACCGTTCGCGTGCGTGAACGCCGTCCTTTCGTTCACGCACGCGAACAACTCTGCAACCGGGTGCAACGCTCGCTTTCGATGACCCCGTCACATAGGACTGGAGTGTGATCGGCGAAACGAATCGACTCGAACCGGCCCTGGCCAGTGGTGAAGACCCGGCGCAGTACGCACGTGTTCTCGAATCCGTGTACGAAGCAACGATGTCGGGACGCAAGCCGCCTGCGCGTCCGCGCTCCGTCATCGCGAATTCGTGGTCGCGTTTGCGTGCGCTCGGACTCGATCCGGATCGGTGCTCGATCACCGAGACGGGCCGCGAATCCGAGATCGAAGAAGGCAGACGCGCAGCCGGCATGGCGGAGATCTTCGACGAGGCGGTGCACGGTCTGGCACCACTCGTCGGCCCGGACGACGCGAATCTGATCGTGGTGGCGGACCGCTACGGACGTATCCTCTGGCGACACGGGTCCAGTCGAATGCTGGATCGGGCCGAACGGCTCGGGATGATCGAGGGTGCGTCGTGGACCGAGGAAGCTGTTGGTACCAACGGGATCGGTACTTCCTTGGCATCAGGTTCGGCAGTGCAGGTGTTCTCGGCCGAGCACTACTCGCGCTCGCAGCATCCGTGGACCTGCTCCGGGGCGACGGTTCGAGATCCGCGTAGTCGCCGGGCCATCGCCGTCGTGAACGTCGCCGGCGCAGCAGACACGGTCCACCCGTCGACTCTCGCTCTGGTGGACAGTGTGGCCAGGCTGGCGGAATCCGCACTGCGGGAGAAGCATCGAATCGGATTGGATCAGCTCCGGATGATCTCGGCATCGACGCTGGCTCGCGCGAGTCAGCCGACAGTGGTCGTCGACCGTAGTGGCTGGGTCGCGGCGGTGGACTCGATGGCTCCGATCTACAGAATCGCACTGCCGAAAGTGATGAGCAGCGGCGAGCATTGGCTCCCGTCGCTCGGACTATGTATGTGCGAGCCGCTTCCGGGTGGTTGGCTCATCCGCCCTCAGACGGATCCGGCGTTCGGAACGGTTTGTGCCGAAGTCGAATTGGATGTGCAAGATCCGAATGCGATGGAATTGCGGTACTCCTCGGCAATGGGAAGCTGGAGCATCGACCTCAGCCCGCGCCATTCGCAGATCCTCGTGGCTCTGACACAGGCGCCCGAGGGCCTCACGGCCTCGCAGCTCGCCTCACAGTTGTTCGGCGATCCGCGCAAGACGGTGACCGTCCGGGCCGAGATGTCGAGGTTGCGTAAGCGATTGGCCGGAATCCTGTTGGCTCAGCCCTATCGCTTCGACCCGGCGGTGCGGGTGAAAACCGCCCCTGCTGTGCGCATTTTTTACCCGGGGGGGTTTAAATAAAGGCGCACAGCAGAGCGGCGCGAACGCCGCACCTGCGCGTACTCGTAGCCGTTCTGCCAGGTCACGGTGGCCACCAGCACCCAGATGATCCACGTGGCGCTCATGTGCGTGCCGACAATGCCCATGACGATGGGGACGGCGGTGCAGGGGAGCGCCCAGCCGAGCAGCCACCGTCGGTCCGATCGCGCGAACAGCCCTGCCACCAGGCTGATTCCGAAATAGACTGCGATGCTTCCGCACAACAACCACCGCAGGTTCGCGGGCGTGTGCTCCGCACCGTGTTCGGTTGCCGCTCCGAGCCCCGCGACCAGAACCGCGATAGCGCCGGTGGTGAAACAGTGCAGCGCCATGTCGATGCGAGCGGGAAACTTCTCGGCCTGCAGGTGCGGAACACCGGCGTGGCCGTAGAGAAGCGAGAGAGCCCACATGCCCGAGAGCAGGACAAACGATCCGACTGCGAGGCTGACCACCGTCGAGTCCCAGGTGAGCTTCGAGGCCGCAGAAATCACGAGGATCACACCCTCGCCCAGCACGATGATGACGTACAGGCCCAAGCGCTCGGCAAGGTGAGCCCGATCGGAGTGCAGGGCTTCGAGTTCGGGCATCCGGTCGTCCTTGAACCCGCGAACCTTGATGATGCGGTCGAGCTTTTCCTGCGCGTCTTCCATGATCGCGCTGCCGGAGACGACGAACATGATCAGCAGGTCGATGGTCACACCGGCGGTCCAGAGCCAGAACCGAGTTTCGCCCTCGAACCAGAACGAGACGATCCACGGGATCACACCGAGAGACATCTGGGCGATCGGCCAGTCCACGACTATCTGGCCGTTGTGCCACACCCGACTCGCCAGCAGACGTACGGCCACGTATGCGACAGCGAAGGCCAGCGCATGGTTGTCGTGGATGCCGGCCACGGCCGCCATCATGACGGCCAGTCCGAACATGGCGATCAGCATGCTCGGGATCCGGACACGGTCACCGGCAACGTTGCCGTACATCGTGAACGTCGCCCACGCGGTCCAGAACGCGAGATAGAGCAACGCGTAGAGCGCGACATCCGACCACGACGGCGAACCGTGGAGCAGGTGAGCCAGCTGACCGATACCGGCAACCACGACGAGGTCGAAGAACAATTCGATCCATGACGCGTGTCGCTCGAGCACCGCCTTCTGCTTCGAGTCTGGTTCATTTCCGAGTTCCGACATACAGCTCAGTATCGGCTATCGGCATCAACAGTGCTGGTAGGCGGCGAAGTTGTCCGTTTTCTCGAAGTAATGCATATGCTGTCCGATGAGTGATCTGGATCATAGTTCGGGTGAGGTGGTCGACGTGCACGGTAGCGGTGACGTCGCTCTGTCCGCTGCGGACTACGACCGTGTCTTCGCTGTCTTCGACTACTGCTCGGCCGCGAGAACGCTCGATCAGCTCAAGGATCTCCTCATGGTCGCGCTCCATGATCACTACCGCTGTCCCAACACCACCTTCCTTGCCGGCCCGACCTTCACGACGGCTTTCGCCGATCCGGATCCGGTGACGACCGGGCGGATCACGCCGATCCTCGACGAGTACCAAGCGCACTGGTACCTCGACGACGTTTTTGCGACGGCGCAATCGCGGGCAACGCTGTTGGCATCTCCCGCCATCACGCACACTCAGTTGGCCGACGTCCCTTCACAGTCGGCGACGTACCTGCGAGATTTCCTCTATCGCAAACGCCTTCACAGCGCGTCGGTGATGCATCTCCAGTTGGCCCACGGCGGTCACGGTCTGGTGGGGATTTTCGATTCAGAAGGCAAGGATCTGTCGGGGCGCGACATCGTGGGCTTGGGCATTCTGGGCAAGCAATTGTCGCTGTTGTGTCAGACGCTGCCCGGGCAACGCGAGCCGGGATGGCGAGAGAAGCTGACGCCCCGGCAGATCGATCTCGCGGAGTTGTTGGCGGACGGCCATACCAACGACGAGATCGCGGTGATCCTGTCGCTGAGTCCGGACACGGTGAAGAAGTATGTAAGCCGCATCCTTGCTCTTCTGCGCGTTCGCAACCGTGCCGAGTTCGTGAAGTTGGTCTACGCGCAGAAACTTGCCGATCAACGCGCTTGAGATTGTCCACTTTCGTGCACTGTGACTGCGGTCACGGCACGGATAGCGTTTTCGGTGCACGGCCAGGAGTTGGCCCACAGCACTAGGAGAACTCATGAGCAGGCTTCGTTTCGGGTATTTCATGGCACCGTTCCACGTCCCCGGACGCAATCCCACCGCCGCACTGCAGCGTGATCTCGAACTGGTCGAGTACCTCGACCGGTTGGGCTACGACGAGGCGTGGTTCGGTGAGCATCACTCTGCCGGAAGCGAGATCATCGCGTCGCCGGAAATCATGATCGCTGCAGCCTCGCAGCGCGCACCTCGGATTCGTTTCGGCACGGGTGTCACGTCGTTGTCGTATCACAACCCGCTGTGGGCAGCGGATCGAATCATGCAGTTGGATCACCTGACTCAGGGGCGCACCATCTTCGGAGTCGGGCCCGGTTCGTTGCCCACCGACTCGGCGATGATCGGTCTGAACCCGACGGATACCCGAGAGTTGTTGCAGGAGAACCTCGACATCGTCGTGCGCCTTCTTCGTGGCGAGACGGTTTCCGCGAAGACACGAACCCACGAGCTGTACGACGCCAAGCTGCAGCTCGCTCCGTACTCGGAGAACGGCATCGAAATCACCGTGGCCGCAGTGGCCTCCCCGACAGGACCTCGCCTGGCCGGTACGCACGGTCTCGGTCTGCTCTCCATCGGAGCAACCTTGTCCGCCGACGGTTTCGACGCCTTGGCGCACCACTGGAATGTGATGGAGGAACGCGCTGAGGTCAACGGGACGACGGTGGATCGTCGGCAGTGGTCTCTTGCCGGACCTTTCCACATCGCCGAAACCGAGGCGGAAGCACGCAAGCAGGTCGAGTACGGCATCGAGGAGTGGTTCGACTATTTCCAGCACGTCGCGGCCTTCCCTCAGATGGCGGTCTCCGGTGCGCGTCTGAGCGAGATGATCGACTTCATCAACGAGGCCGGGATCGGTGTCATCGGCACACCGGAGCAGGCCAGACGTCAGGTACAACGGCTGTGGGACCAGTCCGGTGGTTTCGGCTGCATGCTGCAGATGGGTCACGATTGGGCGAACCCGCAAGACACCCGACGTTCGGCAGAGTTGTTCGCGCAGGAGGTCTTTCCGCACTTCCAAGGGCAGGCGCAGGCGACGCTCGACGCGGCAGCTCACGCGCGCGCTGTCAGGGAAGGGCATGCAAAGGCGCAACTCGACGCCGTCGACCACATGACGAAGAAGTACGCACAAGAGTTGGCAGACAAGGGCTGACATCGTGAATGTCCCACAGGGCAACCGGGCGTTGCGTTTTCGAGAAGCCATGGCGCACGTGTGCTCACCGGTCGCCGTCGTCACGGCAATGGACGGCGACCGGCCGCACGGCACGACGGTCAGCGCATTCATGTCGTTGTCGATGGACCCGCCGATGACCGCGGTGGCTCTGGATCGACAGTCGGAAGTTCTCGGCCTCATCGAAGGAACGCGGAGGTTCGCGATCAATGTCCTCGGGACCGCGCAAAGCTCACTGGCGGTTGCCTTTGCGAGGAAGGGACGTGTGAAGTTCGACGGTGTCGAGTGGGCGGAGCATCTCGGTGTTCCGAGACTGCCGGACGTATCCATCTGGATCGCGTGCACCGTTGATGCCGTCGTGGACGGTGGTGATCACAAGATCGTGACAGGATCGGTGGACGAGGTCGAGCACCGCGAGTCGAATCCACTGACCTACCACCGGCGTGTATTCGGTACGCACGCACCGACGTCAGTGCTCTAGGAAGGAGAGCCATGTATGTATTGGTGGACGACGGCCGCGTCAGCATCCACGATGTGGACAACCTGAAGGCCTTTCACGTCGAGGTGAGTGCCGACATCTCCGAAGCCGAACTGGACGAACTCTTGCGCCTTCAGGATTACGGATACGTCAGCGGTGGTAGTGCATTCATCTCGGTAGCCCGCGTTCGCGAGAGCACCACGGACGTCGAAGGTGTTGCCGCGATGGTCGACTACGCCCAGAGCAAAGGCTGGGTGGACGAGGACGGCGAAGCACTGCAGGCTCACGTCGTTCGCCAGAAGTAGCGGAACGGCTCAGACCATGTCGTTCTTCTGCAGCCATCGCAGCGTCGGCCAACCGCAGAACACCGGGAGCCAGCAGGTCAGCACTCGGTAGAGCAGGACCGACGGGACCGCGATGCTTGCCGGCAGTCCGAATGCGGACAGACCACCGATGAGGGCGGCCTCGACGGCTCCGACGCCACCCGGTGTCGGAGCCGCCGAGGCGAGCGTCCCACCGATCATCGTCACGATGGTGACGGTGATGAACGTCGTTCCGCCGCCGAATGCTTCGACGCTCGCCCACAGAGCCAGGGCGGCACCGAGAGTTGTTGCGGCGCTGCCGCCCACGATGATGAGGAAGCGCGTGGGATTTCGCGCGAGTTGGCTCAGTTCACCCAACACCTCGGTGATCTGAGGACGCAGGTCGTCGCGCAGCCACCCACGGAGTTTCGGGATGAACATGAATGCACCGAGAACTCCGAGCGCTACGCCGCCCGCCAGGTACAGAACAGTGGATCCCGGGATGAAGTGCGAGAGGTTCGTATCACGTCCGGCGACGATCGAGAAGAAGATCAGCAAGCCGACGTGGGTGACCACCTGAACCGTCTGTTGCAGCGCAACTGCGGCCGTTGCACGGACGGTACCGAGCCCGCCCTTCTGCAGGAACCGCACGCTCAGCGCTAGCCCGCCGACTCCGGCCGGAGTTGTCGTCGCCGCAAAGGTGTTGGCCACCTGCATGATCAAGAGGTTGCGGTAACTGACCATCGACGACGCACAGGCCCACAGGGCCGCAGCCGCGCCGACGTACGTCAGTGCGGAGACGCCGAGGCCGAGCAGTGCCCACCACCAGTTGGCCGTCTTCAGCTCGGTGATGAACGCGGGGACCTGGCTGATGAAGGGATAGGCGACGTAGACCAGACCGATGAGCAGAACGAGCTGGATCAGCTGGTTGCGACTGAATCGGGTGACCTGTGCGGGAGCGACCTTTTCGATCCCGTTCTTGGCACCGACCTCGTCTCGGATCTCGGTCATCAGTTTCGCGGAATCCGTGACCGTCCGCCGAATTCGGTTGGGCAATGCAGCGGTGGTCAATCGGCCGGAGGCGGCGAGAATCGTGTCTGCGCCTTGCGCTCGAATCGCGGCGTCCACCGCTGCATCGACCCCGAACAATGATGCGGTGGCGAAGAGAAGTTGTGCGTTGTCGGACTGCATCTGAACTTCGGTGGCGCCGAATTCGGAGTACGCGTACCCGCCGAAGAGGATGGTTCCGCCTTCGACACGAATCTCGGAAGCGCGCAGGTCGCCGTGCGCCATCTGGTGCACGTGAGCGGTATGCAATGTTTGCCACAGCGCGTCGATCAGTTTGGTGGATTCTTCCTCGCCCGCCTGGTTCTCGACGGCGACGGCAAGGGGGATGCCACGAGGACTCGGGCGCGCGTACATCTCCCACCCGCGATCGAGTACCGAGATTGCGACGGCCTTGGAACTGGCCAGACCGATGTCGGCGAAAGCGATACCCATGAGCGCTCGGTGTTCGACGGCGCGACGAAGTGATCCGTAGGGCGGCGGAGTTTCACGGTTCCGGAACGAGATCCAACGGAACGTCTGTCGAATTGCTCCGCTGCTTCGCTGGTTCTGTCCGTACAACTCGACGACGAGTTCGTCGAAAGGTTCGTCGTCCGGTGCTTGGTCGATGGCTGCGGACATGACAAGAGGCCCGATTCCCGAGGGACTCACGACGCGGAACGCGGTGACGCGGTAACCGCGCCGCGCGAGTACGCGTACCGCCGAGTCCAACGGCACTTCGAGGGCAGGGGTGCCGACGGCGAGAACGATCACCGCGCCGATCAGGTAACCGACGGCGAGACCCAGCATCGATCGTGCGGGAACGATCGAGCTGACGATCAGATGGATGGGAGCGAAGAGCAGAAGCAGCGTCCACCAGGCTCGTCGCCACTTCTTCGGAAGCCACGGGCCCGAGACGGTGAGCACCGCCGCGAGCATCGCGATCCATCGCGGATCGTCGAGGAATTGCGACAGGAAGGTGGCGTCGAGTCGGTCCGGCACGTCGAGGTGCCATTTCGGTGCCGCCAGGCCTGTTCCGGTGAAGGACAGCGCGACACCGGCGCACAGGCCGGCGGCGGCGTATCCGGCCAGCAACTTCCACCGGCGCCCGACGATCAGGCCGATCAGGATGGCGAACGGTAGCGCCAGAATTGCGATGCCGTAGAGCAGGTACACAGTGTCGGACAGGCTCGGCGACAGAACACCGACGATGTTGGACACCGACGTTTCGAGGGCGTCCCACTGACTTCGAGTGATCAGAGATCCCGCGATCACGCCGCCGAGCAGCACAGCAGCGATCGCAACCCGCATGATGTCGCTCGTACGGCGGTGCAGTGGTGGCAGGAGGCTTCCCGTTACCGGGATCTCCCGTCCGTCTACTCGCATCTCGCCAGAACTCTCTTCTCTCGGGGTTACCGACCGTCTCAGTTACCTCGATCAAGGTACCGCGTGAGGGTTCGGCGACTGGGAAGCCGGACCTGTCGTTACCTCCTCGATGCCAAGCAACATTCTCTTCGGACCCGCGGGAGCGGGCTTCGGCGCGTAAAATTCACTTTCCGGACGTTCGTTCATTTCGACGACAGGGAGTGCGTATTCATGAGCCCCGACGCCAGCGGTGTGGACGGTCGGGTTCCTGACCTGCCGACCCCGTCGACCAGAATTTCCGTCACCGAGGATTACGCGGCCGAGATCGACGAGCTGTCGAGTCTCAAGCACAAGCTCGGCGTGCTGGAGCCTTCGGAGTTCGCGGATGCCTGGAAGCAGGGTTACCCCTACGAGAAGAAGATGTCGCGCCGCGAGTACGAGCGGAAGAAGCGGCGTCTGCAGATCGAGCTGCTCAAGCTGCAGTTGTGGGTCAAGGAAACCGGTCAGAAGGTGCTCATCATCTTCGAAGGTCGCGATGCTGCCGGTAAGGGCGGGTCGATCAAGAGATTCACCGAGCATCTCAATCCCCGTGGAGCCCGCGTGGTCGCGCTCGAGAAGCCCACCGACATCGAGCGGACGCAGTGGTATTTCCAACGCTATGTCGCACACCTACCCAGCGGCGGCGAGATTGTGATGATGGACCGGTCCTGGTACAACCGCGCCGGCGTCGAACGAGTGATGGGTTACTGCACGCCGACGCAGTATCTCGAGTTCATGAGAGAGACCCCGGACTTCGAGCGGATGCTCGTCAACTCCGGGATTCATCTGCACAAGCTGTGGTTCTCGGTCAGCCGCGAAGAGCAGTTGGCGCGGTTCGCGGCCCGCCGAACGGACCCGGTGCGTCAGTGGAAGCTCTCACCGACCGATCTGGCTTCGCTCGACAAGTGGGACGACTACACCCAGGCCAAGGAAGCCATGTTCTTCTACACCGATACCGGGGATGCGCCCTGGACGGTGATCAAGAGCAACGACAAGAAGCGCGCTCGCCTCGAGGCGATGCGTCACGTGCTCGCCAGCTTCGACTATCCCAACAAGGATCACCGGGCTGTCGGTACTCCGGATCCCTTGATCGTCGGGCCGGCGTCGGCGGTATTCGAAGAGGGCGAGCACGTGAACGTGGAGTTGCCTCAGCTCTAGCGCAGGTGATCGCTCAGATCGAACTGGCCTCTGCCCACAGATTGATGCCGCTGTCCTTGGCGTGCTGATCTATGGAGGCCAGTTCGGCTGCGCTGAATTCGAGATTGTCGAGCGCGCCGACGTTGGCTTCGAGTTGGGCGACACTGGACGCACCGATCAGTACCGAGGTGACCCGCGAATCGCGGAGTGCCCAGCTCAGTGCCAGCTGAGCCAGCGACTGGCCGCGGTCTGCCGCGATGTCGTTGAGCGCGCGGATGTGGGTGAGAGCGTCGTCGGTCAACCACGACGGATCCAGTGACTTACCTTGAGCTGCACGGGAATCCTCGGGGACGCCGTTCAGATAGCGATCGGTGAGCATGCCTTGAGCGAGTGGTGAGAACGCGATGACGCCGACGCCGAGATCGTCGACAGCCGACAGCAGGTCCTGCTCTATCCAGCGGTTCAGCATCGAATAGCTCGGCTGGTGGATCAAGAGCGGAACCCCCGCAGCGGCGAGCAGTGCGGCGATTTCACGGGTGCGCTCCGGCGAGTACGAACTGATACCCGCGTACAGGGCCTTGCCCTGCTGGACAGCGCTGATCAGGGCGCCTGCGGTCTCGTCGATCGGAGTTTCGGCGTCAGGGCGATGGCTGTAGAAGATGTCGACATAGTCGACGCCGAGTCGTCCGAGCGACTGATCGAGGGACGACAGCAAATACTTGCGGGAACCACCGAATCCGTAGGGGCCGGGCCACATGTCCCAGCCGGCTTTGGACGAGATGACCAATTCCTCGCGGTACGAAGAGAAATCCTCACGCAGGATCCTGCCGAAGTTCGTCTCGGCGCTTCCGTACGGGGGACCGTAGTTGTTCGCAAGATCGAAGTGGGTGATTCCGAGATCGAATGCCCGCCGCAGAACTGCGCGCTGGTTCTCGATCGGTACGTCGTCGCCGAAGTTGTGCCAGAGGCCCAGCGAGATGGCCGGGAGTTTGAGACCGCTCCGACCGGTTCGGCGGTACGGCATGGCTTCGTAGCGGTCCTGCGCGGCGACGTACTGATCGGACATGGTGCCTGCCTTCACATCGTTGTGTTTGCGGTTGAGCGTTCACTCCCGACCATTATCGCCGACGGCGCTCAGGTGTGCCGGCCGCTGGAGGTGTGTCAGTCAAAATGCTTGCGGTTTAAAGCAATTCGATCGATCTTTTGGACCGATGTTCAGGTTCGAGTCACAGTGCCGGGCGGCGGTGACGTCGACCACGTCTGGGCTCGCATCCAAGGGAACGGTAAGGAATCGCGGTTACCATGGTCACAGTCGATCGGCGATACCGATCGCCGATTCGCTTCGAACATGTTGCCCAGCAGCTGGATCCGGGGTCCGGCGAGGAGATCTATGTCGACGCAGTCCGTAGTGCACGCACAATCATCCGCAGACGAGAGCGTCGTGGGGGATTCGTCTCCGCCGGGTGGTGGAAGCCGGCGATATCTCGAGCAACTGATCAGATACGACGTGCCGGCGTCGCTGGTCGTATTCCTGGTGGCGCTTCCCCTGTCATTGGGAATTGCGATCGCCTCCGGGGCGCCGATCATGGCAGGTCTGATCGCCGCAATCGTCGGCGGAGTGGTGGCCGGAGCTGTGGGAGGTTCACCGCTGCAAGTCAGTGGTCCCGCAGCCGGCCTGACCGTGGTGGTCGCCGAACTGATCGGCAAGTTCGGGTGGAAAGTCACCTGCCTGATCACTGTCGGCGCCGGAATTCTGCAGATCGTGTTCGGGCTCAGCCGAATTGCCCGTGCGGCGCTGGCTATTGCTCCAGTGGTGGTGCATGCGATGCTCGCCGGTATCGGCATCACCATTGCGCTACAACAGGTTCACGTGTTGTTGGGTGGAAGCTCGGCCAGCTCGGCGCTGGACAATCTACGGCAGTTGCCCGCACAGATCGGTGCCTTGCATGTCGAGGACCTGATGATCGGACTCGTCGTCATCGCCACCCTTCTCGGGTGGCGCTATCTCCCTGCCGGTGTCCGAAAGGTTCCGGCGGCGTTGGTGGGCATCGTATTGGCAACTCTCGCTTCGCTGGCGCTGCCGATCGACGTCGAGCGTATTGCTCTCGACGGATCTTTGCTGGACTCGATCGGACTCCCCGCTCTGCCCGACGGCCAGTGGCTCGGCGTCGCAACCGGCATTCTGACCATCGCGCTGATCGCCAGTGTGGAGAGTCTGCTCTCGGCCGTGGCTGTGGACAAGATGCACTCGGGCCCGCGGTCGAACTTCGATCGCGAGATGCTCGGCCAGGGCACCGCGAACATGGTGTCCGGGGCCATCGGCGGCCTTCCGGTCACCGGGGTGATCGTGCGCAGTGCGACCAATGTCGAGGCCGGGGCGAAGTCCCGCGCGTCGTCGATCATGCACGGCCTGTGGATTCTGCTGTTCTCGGCTGCGCTCGCCGGGTTGGTCCAGCAGATTCCGAAGTCTGCACTGGCCGGACTGTTGATTGTCATCGGTATTCAACTGGTCAAGCTGGCGCACATTCGGTTGGCGCGACGGACCGGTGATCTGTGGGTGTACGGCATCACGGTGGTCGGCGTCGTGTTCTTGAATCTGCTCGAGGGCGTCCTGATCGGGTTGGCGCTGGCCATCGCCCTCCTGGTGTGGCGTGTCATCCGCGCAACTGTCACCGCAGAAGAGTTGGGCGACAACGATTCCGGGAGGTGGCGCGTCCTGGTCGAAGGCTCGTGCACCTTCCTGGTGCTGCCCAAGCTGACGTCGGTGCTCGCCGGAATCCCACCGCGGTCGGACGTCACCGTCGAGCTGTCCGTCGACTTCCTCGACCATGCCGTCTTCGACGTCATCGAAGAGTGGGCGAGGCAGTACGAGTTGGCAGGTGGTTCGGTGATCATCGACGAAGTCGGCTCGGTGAGTATGGAGAGCGCGACCACCGGTCCGCCGAAGCGCGGCGCCGCAGTCACCGACCTGCGCGGCTTGCTCGCGCCGTGGGGCAGTTGGCAACCACAGGCTTCGGGGAGGAATCTGAGCAGCCCGCCGGCCTTGCGGCCCATTCTCGACGGGGTGTCCAACTATCATCGCCATCGCGCCGAAGCGATACGGCCGCACATGGATCAGTTGCGCGACGGGCAGAACCCCGACTCTCTTTTCCTTACCTGCGCAGATTCGCGAGTGGTGCCGAACATCATCACGAGCAGTGGCCCCGGCGACCTGTTCACCGTGCGCAATGTCGGAAACCTGGTTCCTGCCGGCGGCCGCGATACGTCGGTGGAAGCGGCACTGGCCTTCGGGATCGACGAGTTGGGTGTCAGCTCGGTGGTCGTGTGCGGACATTCGGGCTGCGGCGCGATGCAAGCACTCCTGACGAACGGTTCGTCGGAATCGGGAGTCGTCGGGGAATGGCTGCGGCATGCGGAGACGAGCTTGCAGGCCTATACGAGTGGCCATCCGGTCGCGCGTGCTGCGGCCGAGGCAGGTTTCTCGGAGGTCGATCAGCTCGGAATGGTCAATGTCGCAGTCCAATTGCAGACTCTCGAACGCCATCCTCTCGTCGGTCAGGCCCGTGTGGATGGTCGCCTGCGTATCGCCGGACTGTTCTTCGACATCGGCTCGGCTCGGGTCATCGAAGTGACAGCGTCAGGGATCGGCCAGTTGATCGAGACCTGAAGGGGCTATTCGGGTCCGGGCTGATCCCTGAGTTCGACCAGCAGGCGAGCCCCGCCGAGTGGACTGTCGTGAAATGTCGTCCGTCCGCCGTGCAGGGCCGCCTGCTGCGCCACCAGCGCCAGGCCCAAACCGGAGCCTGTCTTGCCTGCCGTCGATCCGCGAGTGAAGCGCTCGAACACGCTCGAGCGTTCCTCGGCCGGTATTCCGCAACCGTTGTCGTCGATCGTGATCGTGACGGTGTCCGGTGAATCTGCCGGGCGAGCGAGGGTGATGCGCACCGCGCTCGCGCCGCCGTGGCGGACTGCATTGGTGATCGCGTTGTCGAGGATCAACCGGATTCCGCCGGGAAGGGCCCGGATGCAATAGGGGAGTGGGGAATCCACCGTGACGACGCCGACGTCGAGCCCAGGATGATGTCGGCGTGCGTCGTCGGCGGCGATGTCGCAGACCTCGGTCAAATCGGTGTCCTTGAAATCCTCGGCCGTCGAGAGTTCACCCTTCGCCAGGCGCTCGAGGTC